>NZ_JAAGPG010000153.1:0-16951 GCF_017104665.1 Burkholderia sp. Se-20378
TGCACGCAGCCGAACACGATTTCATCGATGCGCTCGGCCGGCACGTTCGCGCGCTCGAGCGCCGCACGAATCGCTACCGCGCCAAGGTCGCTCGCGCTGGCTGCCGCCAGGTCGCCCTGAAAACCACCCATCGGCGTACGCGCCGTACCAACGATTACGATCGGATCCTGAGTCGTCATGATTCGCTTCCTCCAGTGTCAGCGCGGTGCCATGCGCAACGCGCCATCGAGACGGATGACTTCGCCGTTCAGCATCGTGTTCCCGGCGATGTGGCGCACCAGCGCCGCAAATTCTTCCGGGCGGCCGAGCCGCGGCGGGAACGGCACGCTCTTGCCGAGCGCGTCCTGCACGTCCTGCGGCATGCCGGCCATCATCGGCGTCGCGAAGATGCCCGGCGCGACCGTCACGACACGAATGCCGAACCGCGCGAGCTCGCGCGCGATCGGCAGCGTCATGCCCACCACACCGCTCTTCGACGCCGCATACGCGGCCTGCCCGATCTGCCCGTCGAACGCCGCGACCGACGCGGTGTTGACGATCACGCCGCGCTCGCCTTCCGCATTGGCGTCCTGCTTCGACATCGCTTCGGCGGCCAGCCGGATCATGTTGAACGTGCCGACCAGATTGATCGACACCGCGCGCGCAAAGCGGTCCAGTGAATGCGGACCCTCGCGGCCGACCACCTTCTCGCCCGGCGCAACGCCCGCACAGTTGACGAGCGCGTCGATGCGACCGAACGCGTCACGCGCCGCGGCGACGGCCGCCTGGCCGTCGGCTTCGCTCGTGACGTCGGTCTTCACGAAGCGTGCGGCCGCACCCAGCTCGTGCGCGAGGCCCGCACCCGCCTCTTCGTTGACGTCCAGCAGCACGGCCTTGCCGCCTTCCGCGACCACCATGCGCGCCACCGCGGCGCCAAGGCCCGAACCGGCGCCCGTAATCAGAAAAACACGATCCTTGATATCCATTCGCAGTCCGTACAGGTTGTGTTCAGGGTTGAGCGGCCTTCTCGGCTTCCATCTTGCGCAATACGAAGCGCTGGATCTTGCCGCTCGGTGTTTTCGGCAGCGCGTCGACGAAGTCGATCGCACGCGGATAGGCGTGAGCGGACAACCGCCGCTTCACGTGCAGGCTCAGTTCCTCGGCCAGCGCCGGCGTGCCGTCGTAGTCTTTCGACAGCACGACGAACGCCTTGACGATCTCCGTGCGCTCCGCATCGGGCACGCCGATGACGGCGGCCTCGCTCACGGCCGGATGCTCGATCAGCGCGCTTTCCACGTCGAACGGGCCGATCCGGTAGCCCGACGACGTGATCACGTCGTCCGCGCGGCCGATGAAGCTCACGGTGCCGTCCGGTTCCAGCTCGACGTTGTCGCCGGTCCGGTAATAGCCGCCCGCGATCGCCGGCGTGTCCTGCTGCCAGTAGCCGTGGAACCACAGCAGCGGCGAGCGCGCGATGTCGATCGCCAGGTTGCCGGGCTCGCCCGGGCCGAGCTCGCGGCTCGCTTCGTCAAGCACCGCGACGCGGTAGCCTGGCATCGCAAAGCCGGCCGATCCGGCGTGGACCGCATGCGCGAGGCCGTGGTGGTTGTTCACGACCATTCCGAGTTCGGTCTGGCCGTAGTGATCGTAGATCGGCGCGCCGAGCGCCGCGTCGAACCAGCGCACGACTTCCGGATTCAGCGGTTCGCCCGCGCTGCTGACCACGCGCAGCTTGCCCTTCAGCCGCGCCGCCGCTTCCGTCCCGGCCGCCATCAGCATCCGGTAGGCCGTCGGCGAGCCGGCGAGGCTCGTGATCCCGAGCCGTTCGATCACGTCGTACGTGCTGTCGACCGTGAAACTGCCTTCGTAGAGCGTCGTCGCGTGGCCCAGCAGCAGCGGGCCCGTGATCGCGTAATAGAGGCCGTACGCCCAGCCCGGATCGGCGATGTTCCAGAACCGGTCGCCGGCACGCAGGTCCACCGCCTCGCGCATGTACGCCCCGAAGGCGAGCAGCGCGCGCAGCGGCACCGGCACGCCTTTCGGCAAGCCCGTCGTGCCCGACGTCGACATCATCATGAACAGGTCCGTGCCCTTGCGCAGCACCGGTTCGAACGTGTCGGACTGCGCGTCGAGCGCCGCGCGGAAATCGATGTCGCGTTCCGGCAGCGTCTCGCCCGGCTCGCGCACTGTCGCAACGCTCGGGCAACCGGCGATCTCGTCGAGCTTCGCGCGATTCGCGACGTTGGTCACGACCAGACGCGCGTCGCTCATGCGCAGCCGGTGCTCGATCGCTTTCGGGCCGAACGCGGTGAACAGCGGCTGGTAGACGGCGCCCGCGCGCCACGTGCCGAGGATCGTCGCGACGAGTTCCGGCGTGCGCGGCAACAGGCCTGCCACCACGTCGCCCGGCTTCACACCCTGCGCGACCAGCAGGTTCGCGACGCGTGCCGACAGCGCCTTCATCTGCGCAAACGTGTAGCGGTGGTGCTGCCCGCCCGTGTCGATCCAGTCGAGTGCAATCGCGTCCGCCGATGCGTGCCGGTCGCAGCATTCCACGCACGCGTTCAGGCCGCGCTCCAGGTCGCCGTGCAGTCGCTGCGCGGCGGTCTCGATACTGAACCGGGCCACGGCGTCGGCGTAGGCCGGCACCGCTTGGGCGGTAGCTCCATCAGACATGCGTGTCTCCTGTGCGTTATGCCCGCCGGCGAGCCAGGGGCGCGACGGGGATAGTTCGATAGTAGACAGCCCACACATTGCAATCAATGACAAACAGAATCTAGAATCGTGATCGCTTTTGCCATGTCGGGAGGATGCAGGAAAATGGGGCCGCAGATGATTTCGCCGGATTTCGTCGACGACGCGCTCGCGTGCCTGCGCCGGCAAGGCCTTCCGACGGAGCCCGTGCTACGCGCCGCCGGCCTGCCGGCCGCCGTGCGCGAGCCCGTCACGCCGCAGCAGTACGGCCGGCTGTGGCTCGCGATCGCCGGTGCGCTCGACGACGAGTTCTTCGGCCTCGCCGCACGCCCGATGCGGCATGGCAGCTTCACGCTGCTGTGCCATGCGGTGCTGCACGCCGGCACGCTCGACAAGGCGCTGCGGCGCGCGCTGCAGTTCCTGCGCGTGGTGCTGGACGAGCCGCATGGCGAGCTCGTCGTGGCCGACGGGCAGGCGCAGATCGTGCTGACGCAGACCGGCGCGCCGTACCCGGCGTTCGCATACCGGACGTTCTGGCTGATCCTCCTTGGCGTCGCGTGCTGGCTGATCGGCCGGCGCATCCCGCTGCAGCGCATCGATTTCGCGTGCCCGAGCCCCGACCAGCGCAGCGACTACCACCAGTTCTTCGGCGTGCCCGTGCATTTCGACCGGCCCGACAGCCGGCTCGCGTTCAACGCCGCGTACCTCGCGCTGCCGACGATCCGCTCCGAGCAGGCACTGAAGACCTTCCTGCGCGGCGCGCCCGGCAACCTGCTCGTCCGCTACCGGCACGATACGGGCTGGGTTGCGAAGACACGCACGCAACTGAAAACGCTACCCGCTGCGGAGTGGCCCGACTTCGATACGCTGGCCGTGCGCCTCGGCACGACGCCCGCGACGCTGCGGCGGCGTCTGCGCAGCGAGGGGCAAAGCTTCGCGGCGATCAAGGACGAGCTGCGCGGCGCGCTGGCCCAGTCGCTGTTGCGCGGGAATGCGCTGAGCGTCGCGGAGATTGCGGCCGAGCTCGGGTTCACCGAGCCGAGCGCGTTTCATCGCGCGTTCCGGAAATGGACGGGTACGAGCCCCGGTGCGTTCCGGCGGGACGTGCATGCGGCGGAGGGGGAGCCGGGGGTCGCGAGCGGATGATGCGGCAGGCTGTCGTCGACAAGCATGCACGGCCGACACGGAAACGCTCACGCGACGCTGCTAGGATGCGACCTATCGACTGCCGTTCGTAATCCATGAGCGACGGCGAACACTCGACCCACCACCACCGCTCCCGCTCCGATGCAAGCAACCCACTTTTCCGACGCTGAACTGGCCGACCTGCGCGCGCACGGCATCGTACTGTTTGCCGACCGCGTGATCTTCGACGCGCAACCGCCAATGCCGGCCGACCAGATCGCGGCCGTGCAGGCCCGCTGCCACGGCGACCTCCCGCCCGCGCTGCTCGAGCTGTGGCGCACGACGGCCGGCGGCAGCCTCGACTACGACCTGACGCTGGAGATGAACGGTCATATCGAAGGGATCAGCTGGGGTGAGCTGTTCTACAACGACAGCAACGGCTACCGCGACCTGCAGGGCTGGATCGACCACGAACTCGAACTGGCCGAAGAAGCCGCCGAGGAGGATTCGCGCACCTGGAACGGCAGGCTCGACGTATTGCCGTTCGGCGGATTCGAGTACTGCGACCGCATCTACATCGTGACGGAACCCGACGCAAAAGATTGCGGCCACGTGCTCGCGTGGAAACAGGGGCTGCCGCCTGCGTGGCGCGGCGCGATGCATGAGGACGGCCTCGCCACGATTGCGCCGGACCTGTACGCGGCATTCGGCGCGCTGCAGCTGAACGCGGACCCGCTGGAACCCGGCGACAGTGGCACCGGCCTGACGTTTCTCGAGTATGTCGATGAACACCGCGCCGAGCATGGCCTGTCCGAACCGCTGGCAGACAAGCTGATCGCGTTCTATCGCCGGGCCATGATCGACTGGCGCACGCCGCTCGCCGCCGGCACGCTCGCTGCCCAACCCGCCCTCGCGCGCCAGGCGTTGCGAGACGCGATCGACCACGACGACACGGCGCTCACCCTGCAACTGGCGCCGCTCGTCGCGAATCTCGGCACGGCGCTCGCCAACAGCTCGATCCCGACCGACTACGCGCTGCGGCGCAAGAAGTTTGCCGCCGCCGCCGCGTTGCTCGAATCCGGCGCGCCGGTCGCGCCGGATTCGCTTGAGTCCGCGTCCGGCAACGTGCCGGTCGCGCTGATGCGCGCACTGCTCGACGCCGGCGCACAACCCGATGCCGACGCGATGGCCCGCTGTGTCGCCGGCGGCGGCGCCGACAGCGCGCGCCTGATCGGCGCGGCACTGGCGGCACGAGGCGTTGATACGGCGGCCGCCTACCGCACGGCGAGTGCAACGCTGCTGCGCAAGTTCACCGCCGACATCGCCGAGGTCCGCAAAGGCAAGCTGAGCCACTACCTCGGCCTCGACGGCCTCGAAGCCCACGCCGAACGCCTGCGGACATTCGTGCTGTAACGTGACGCAGACTCACCGGGAAACCCCGTCCACGCTCGCGGCAACGCCCTGCAGCGGCCGCGAGAACAGCTTGCAGCCCGCGTAGTAGACGAGCGACGTCAGCGACAACCCGACGATCCACGACACGTCCGCGCCGCCGAGCCGGCTCGCCAGTTCGCCCGTATAGAGATCGGTCGCCATGAACGGCGCCTGCGCGACGATGCCGATGACATACGAACCGACGGCGATCGTATTGAAGCGTCCGTAGATACCGCCATCCTGCCGGAAGAACGAATCGACGTCGTACTCGCCGTGACACACGAGGTAGTAGTCGACGAGGTTGATCGCGGTCCACGGCACGAGCACGTACAGCAGCAGCAGGATGAAGTTCGTGTAACCGGCGAGGAAATTGTCCTGCCCGAACAGCGCGATCGCGAGCGCGATGCCGCACAGGACGATCGCGGTAATCGCCCGCGCACGCGCCTTGCCCGACCACGACGGAAAGAGCGTCTGCAGCACCGTGATGGCCGACAGCGCACCGCAATACAGTTCCATTGCATTGCTGGCAGCGATGCCGAACGACAGCACGACGATCACGAGTACGCTGATCCCTTGCGTGAGGCCCGTGAGGCCGCTCACGACATTGCCGTCGGGTGTCGCAAGACCCACCAGGCAGCCGAGCAGCATCGGGAAGAACGAGCCGAGCACGCAGCCCCAGTAACTCGACCAGAACGCCGTGCGCGGCCCGGTATCGGGCGGCAGGTAGCGCGAATAGTCCGATACGTAAGGCGCATAGGCGATCTGCCACAGCGCGGCGACCGACATCGCGCCCAGGAAGCCTGACAGGTTCAGCGAATGCTTCGAGAACGTATCGGCGGGCAATCCATGCACGAAAATGATCCACACGAACGCCAGCACGAGCACGCTGCCCGAGCACCAGCTCAACAGCCGCGCATACGCGTGGATCAGCTTGTAGCCGTAGATCGATCCGAGCAGGCTGATCAGGCCGATCACCACGACGCCCGCATCGAGCGGAATGTCGGCACTCAGGCTGTGCAGCGCCTGCCCGCCGAACACGCAGTTCGACGCGAAGAAGCCGACATACATCACGACGACCAGCGCGACCACGAGCAGCGCGCCGAACGACCCGAACTGCCCGCGGGTCTGGATCATCTGCGGCACGCCAAGCTGCGGCCCCTGCGCGGAATGCAGCGCCATGAACACCGCGCCGATCAGGCTGCCGACGAGCGTGGCGAGCGCCGCCCACCAGAACGGCTGCTTGAACACCGTGGTCGAGAGCGATCCGGTGACGATCGTCAGCATCATGATGTTCGACCCGAACCAGATCGTGAACAGGTCCTTCGCGCTGCCGTGCCGCTCGGTCAGCGGAATCGGCTGGATAGTGCTTTCCTCGAGATGAGCAACGGACTCGCCCTGACTCATTTCGTCTCCTTGTTTCTGTTGTGATGTTCGTGGATTCGGGGGCTGACGGGTAAGCAGGAATGGGTGGTCGACTCAAAGCACGTGTGCTTCAATACACCAGGCATACCATTTGCATTCCTGATCAATAATCGGTCAGTGACACATCGTCTTGTCTCGACCACCGCCCACGGCGCCCGATCGTCAACCTGTCGGAATGCCGCTCAGGTAGCCGCGCACAGCCGGCTTATCTCCGCAGCGAAACCTGTGGTTCGGTGCGCTCCCGCCCGACGCTCATCGGGCGGAAGCGCGTCGCTCAACCCGTCAGCAGTCGATCCCGAGCACTTCGCGTGCGGTGGCATCCACGGCCTTGCGCATCGTGTCGACCAGTTCATCGATTTGCGCGTGGTCGATCACCAGCGGCGGCGCAACGATCAGTCGGCCGTTCGTCGAACGCACGATCGCGCCGAGTTCGAACCCGACCGTCCGGCTGTGCCAGGTCAGGTCGGCCTCGTTCGCAAAGCGTTCGCGCGTCGCCTTGTTCTTCGCGAACTGGATCGCGCCGACCGCGCCCACGCCCTGGATCTCGCCGACGAGCGGATGGCTGCCGAACGCATCGCGCAGCGCCTTCTGCAGGTACGGCCCGGTATCCGTCTTCGTCCGCTCGACGAGGCCTTCCCGTTCGAGCACGTCGAGGTTCGCCAGCGCGACGGCGGCCGCGACCGGGTGCCCCGAATAGGTCAGCCCGTGCGCGTAGACGCCGCCCTTGTCGACCAGCGCATCGCCGACGCGCCGGCTCATGATCAGCCCGCCCATCGGCACGTAGCCCGAGGTCAGCCCCTTGGCCATGCAGATCAGGTCCGGTTCGAAGCCGAAGTGGCGGTGCGCGAACCACTCGCCGGTGCGGCCGAAACCGCCGATCACTTCGTCCGCGCAGAGCAGCACGTCGTATTGACGGCAGATGCGCTCGATCTCCTGCCAGTAGCCGTCCGGCGGAAAGATCATCCCGCCCGCGCCCTGGAACGGCTCCGCGACGAACGCGGCAACGCGCTCCGCACCGATCTCGAGGATCTTGCGTTCGAGCGACAGCGCCGCCTGCTTGCCGAAGGCCTCGGGGCTCAGGTCGCCACCGTTCGCGTACCAGTACGGTTCGTCCACGTGCGTGATGTTCGGAATCGGCAGGTCGCCCATTTCGTGCATGAACGCCATGCCGCCCAGCGACGCGCTGCCCACCGTCGACCCGTGATAGCCGTTCACGCGGCCGATCAGCACCTTCTTCTCCGGTTTGCCCATCACATCCCAGAACCGCCGCACGGTGCGAATCAGCACCTCATTCGATTCGGATCCCGAATTGGTATACACCACATGACTGAAGCGGTTGCCGAGCAGCGCGAACAGCCGCTCCGACAGTTCGATCACCGACGGGTGCGTCGTATGAAAGAACATGTTGTAGTAGGACAGCTCCTTCATCTGCCGCGCGGCGGCATCGACCAGCTCCGGCCGCCCATAGCCGACGTTGGTGCACCACAGGCCGGACATGCCGTCCAGATAGCGGTTGCCGTCGTTGTCCCATAGATGGACACCTTCGCCGCGCACCATCACGCGCGCGCCTTCCTCGTTCAGCGCCTTCTGGTCGACGAACGCATGCAGGTGATGCGCGGCGTCGCTGCGTTGATAGTCCTGCGTCGTACGATGCGGAAAGTTGGGCGCATTCATAGGCGAGTCTCCGGTTCGTTTTGTGGATGAAAAGCGTTGTCGTGTTGCGCGGCGCCACCGCTTGCGGCCCGCCGCGTCGAATCAGTAACTGATCCAGGTCGTCTTGAGGCCCGTGTACTTGTCGATCGCATGCAGCGAAAGATCGCGGCCGAAGCCCGACTGGCGGAACCCGCCGAACGGCGTCTGCGCGCTCAGCGCATCGACCGTGTTGACGGACACCGTGCCGGCGCGCAGCCGGCCCGATACACGGTGCGCGCGCGACAGGCTGCCGGTCCAGACCGACGCGGCCAGCCCATAGATCGAATCATTCGCGAGCCGGAGGGCCTCGTCCTCGGTATCGAACGCCATCACGGACAGCACCGGCCCGAAGATCTCCTCGCGTGCGATGGCGTCGTCGTGCTTCACGTCGATGAAGATCGTCGGCTCGATGAAGTAGCCCTTGCCGTCGACACGCGGCGCGCCGCCGCCGATCGCGAGCGTCGCGCTATCGCGGCCGCGTGCGATCCACTCGCGCACGCGCCGATGCTGCTGCTCGTCGACGATGGCGCCCATCCCGCTCGACGGATCGAGCGGATCGCCCGGCATGAACGCGGCGGCATGCGCAATCAGCCGGTCGACGAACGCATCGTGAATCGAACGCTGAACCAGCAGCCGCGAGTTGGCGGAACACACCTCGCCCTGGTTGAAGAAAATGCCGAAGCACGCCTTGCGTGCGGCCAGGTCGAGATCGTCCGTATCGTCGAAGACCAGGTTCGGGCTCTTGCCGCCGCACTCGAGCCACACCTGCTTCATGTTCGACTGCGCGGCGTACTCGAGAAATTTCTTGCCGATTGCCGTCGATCCCGTGAAGGCGAGCACGTCCACGTCGGGATGCAGCCCGAGCGCGCGCCCCGCGGTTTCGCCATAGCCCGGTACGACGTTCAACACGCCCGGCGGCAGGCCGGCCTCGAGCGCCAGCTCCGCGAGACGCAACGCGGACAGCGGCGATTGTTCCGCCGGCTTCAGCACGACACTGTTGCCGGCCGCCAGCGCCGGCGCCACCTTCCACGCGACCATGTCGAGCGGAAAATTCCACGGCACCACGGCGCCGACCACACCCAACGGTTCGCGCGTGACGACCGCGAGGTTGCCGGGGTCGGTCGACGCCACTTCGCCATGCAGCTTGTCGACGGCTTCGCCGTACCAGCTGAACAGGCTGCCCGCGGCCGGCACGTCGATGCTGAACGCGTCCGCCACGCGCTTGCCCATGTTGAGCGAGTCGAGCAGCGCGAGCTCCGCGCCGTGCGATGCGATGAGTTCGCCAAGCCGGCAAAGCACGCGCTTGCGCTCTGCCGGCGCGCAGCGCGACCAGACACCGGATTCGAACGCGTGACGCGCGGCACGCACCGCGTCGTCGACGTCCGGTGCATCGCACGACGCGACTTCCGCGATGACGGCCTCCGTGGCCGGATTGATCGCGGCGAACGTCCGGCCGCTTCGGGCCGGCACGCTGCGGCCGCCGATATGCGCGAGCGTTCTCGGGACCACTTGCGCCGCGAGACGTCTCCAGTCCGCGTGCTGATGATTTTCTGCTGAGGTTGGGTTCATTCAAGACTCCGTTTTGACGACCAGGCGTTTGTGCGTTGTTCTCCGCCTGAACTCGACCCGACGAAAGACGCCAGCGGGCACGACCGATGCCCATCACTGCCGTGCATCGCCGCAGTCGTCCGGTTGGCAAACTGTCGGTCATCAAAAAGAGATTTGAAAGAACACTTTTTCTTCTCATTGAAGAGGTTATTTCTATTCATCCTGCAGTCGTGCAGTGGGTTTTCCTGCCACGTCAGGATCCCGGTGCCGTTTGTTTGCGTGCGATCGCATCGGCCTTCCGGTGGGATCCGACGTGTCACCCGCAGCGACACCTGGCCGGCACGACATTGCGCCCCGGCCTGTCCGACCACATACTGGTCGGCCTGCGCGAACGAGGGTGCATCGATGATGAGTGTCGATCAGGGCGCCGCTTCGATCTTTGGCGCGATCGGAACGGCCGTGTCTTTGCTGGCGGCGATTCCGTATGCGCTCGCAATCTACCGGCGCACGGTTCGTCCGCATCTGTTCACATGGCTCGTGTGGTCGGTCGTCACGGCGATCGCGGCTGCCGGCCAGTTCGTCGCGGGTGCGGGGCCGTCCGCGTGGTGCACGGCAGCAATTGCCGTTACGTGCTTTCTGACGCTGGTGGCCAGCCTCTTTCGCGGCGAGCGCGGCTGGACACGCATCGACTGGTTTTTCCTGATCGCGGCCCTGTCGGCCATTCCGCTGTGGATGCTGACCGACGACCCGACGATCTCGATCTGTCTGGTCACGCTGATCGAGCTTGCGGGCCTCGGCCCGACCGTCCGCAAGACGATCCGCGATCCGTGGAGCGAGAGCCTCGCGTATTTCGCGCTGTGCGTGCTCAAGTACGCGCTGGCGTTGCTGGCGCTGGGCACGTGGAGCGTCGCGGTCGCGTTCTATCCGGTCGTCAACGTCATCGCGTCGATCGGCATCTGCGTGGTGATGCTCGTCCGGCGCCAATCGCTGTCGAACGCGCGGTAGACGGTATCCGTCGGTGCGGTATGTTCGTTGCTGCCGCTGCTCGCCGGAATGAACGGAACCACAAATCTTCAGACACGATGCGAGGCCCTGAAATGGATGCAATCCGTACCGCCATCGAGCCCAGCGAAGCCGCGCTTCGTGCCGCGATGCTGGCCAACGATGTCGAAGCGCTCGACGCGTTGCTGGACGACGATCTGGTGTTCACCGTTCCGACCGGACAGGTCATCTCGAAGGAGGACGACCTGGCGACGCATCGCGCGAAACTGCTGCGCCTCGACAAACTCGATGTACAGGAAACGCGCGCATGCGCGATCGGGGAAATGATCCTGACCACGACGAAGGCGATACTCGCCGGCCATTTCGACGGCGCGGCGTTCGACGGCGTGTTTGCCTATACTCGGCTGTGGCGACGATCGCCCGCGGGCTGGCGCGTCGTCGCCGGGCATGCATCCCAGGTCGCGTAGCCGTGTCTCGCTCGGCCTTGCTGCGAGCAGGCAAGCCGCGCATCCGGAATGGAGTCCATGCGAGCCGGACGATATCCCGACGCAGGTATCGTCCATGACAGGAGACGAGATGCACCAACCATTCACCATACGTGCTGCCCGTACCGCGGACGCGGACGAACTCACGCGACTGGCTCGCATTTCGAAGGCCCACTGGGGCTATCCGAAGGACTGGCTCGACTTGTGGCAGAGCGATCTCACGATTGCACCGGAGACGATCGACGGGTCGATCGGTTACGTCGCGGAATCCGGCGAGGCAATCATCGGGTTCTGGGTCAGGGCGTCATCGGAATCGGATCGCCCGACGCCCGGATGGCTGTTCGTTCATCCCGACCACATGGGCCGCGGCGTTGCCCGGGCACTGTGGGAAGAGGTCCGCAGGGAAAGCGCCGCGCGAGGGATCAGAAGCTTCGTGATCGAAGCAGACCCCAATGCGGTCCCGTTCTATCTGGCGCTCGGCGCTGAAAAGATCGGCGAAAAGGAATCGAGCGTCGTCCCGGGCAGGTTCTTCCCGATCTTGAGGATCACGATCTGATGGCAACGTCCGTCGGCACCGCCGTCAGACGTACCCGGTATCGTCCCTTCTCAGGCTGACTGCAACGTCCTCGCTCGGCTGTCCTCGAGCTTGAACTCGCCGACCGTCTGCGCGAGCCTGGCGGCCTGCTCGCGCAGCAACGTCGCGGCCGCCGCCGACTGCTCGACGAGCGCCGCATTCTGCTGCGTCGCATTGTCGAGATGCGACACCGCCTGATTCACCTGCTCGAGCCCCGTGCTCTGCTCCTTGGCGGCGACGGTAATTTCCGCAATCACGCTCGTGATGCTGCGCACGCCCTCGACGATTTCGTTCATCGTCGCGCCGGCCGTCTGGACGAGCCCCGAGCCCCCCTCGATCTTCTCGACCGACGAGTGAATCAACTGCTTGATTTCCTTGGCGGCCTGCGCGCTGCGCTGCGCGAGCGCACGCACTTCGCCCGCGACGACGGCGAAGCCTCGGCCGTGCTCGTTCGCACGTGCGGCCTCGACGGCAGCATTCAACGCGAGAATGTTGGTCTGGAACGCGATGCCGTCGATCACGCCGACGATGTTGGCGATCTCGCTCGACGCTTGCGTGATCTCGTCCATCGTCGAGACGACCTCGCTGACGACCGTGCCGCCGCGCACCGCGACGTCCGACGCCGATTCCGCCAGACGGCTCACCTGGCTTGCAGCATCGGCCGAGTTGCGGGCCGTGCCGGCGATTTCCTCGAGCGCGGCGGCGGTTTCCTGCAAGCTCGATGCAGCATGTTCGGTGCGGCCGGACAGATCCTGGTTGCCCTGCGCGATCTCGGCGCTCGCGAGGTTGACGGATTCGCTGAACTCGCGGATCTGCAGCAGGATCGCACTGATCTTTTCGGCGAACAGGTTGAACGCATGCGCGATCTGCGCGGCTTCGTCCACGCCGTCGGCGGGCAGGCGTTTCGTCAGGTCGCCGCTGCCGCTCGAGACGTCCGTGAGCGCATCGCGAACCAGCAGGATGCGCTTGAAGGCCGCGTTCGTCATCGCGCCGACGAGCGCGGCAGCGATCACGGCAACGATCAGGATCGCTGCCAGCGTCGTCGTCGCGACCGCGCGCATGCCGGCCGTCACGTCCGCCTTGTCGAGCGCGAGCACGAGGGACCAATCGGTACCGGCGATCGGCTGGGCCCGCACCAGCTTGGTGGCGCCGTCGATGTCGACGGCGACGGGCTCGGACGCGGTTTGCAACGCGCCGAGGTGGTCGGCGTCGAATGCAGGCGAAAGACCGGTTGCCGGCTTCATGATCAGGTCGGTCTTGGCCGACGCAATCACGCGCCCGCCCTTGTCCACCAGAAATGCGAAGCTCGCGGGTGTCGGGTGTACCGAAGTCACGATCGAACTCACGCTCTCCATGAACAGGCTGGCGGCCAGCACACCCCTCACCGTGCCGTCGCGCACCACGGGCACCGCGAACGCAACAGCCGGCTTGCCGGTCGTTGCATCACGGTAGAGTGCCGTCACGACCAGGCTGCCGGCGCTGACTGCCTGCTTGTACCATGGACGTGCTGTCGGGTCGTAGCCGGGTGCGAGCGGCACGTTCGAGAACGCGGTCTTGTCCGGCAGGCCGAGCGTCAACACCTCGAAGCCGCCCGACTTGCCAAGCAGCTTCAGCGCCGGCAGCGGGTCGCCCTCGCCGATCGCGATCGTGTCCGCGAGTGCCTGGGTTTCCCGGCCTCTGCTGGCCACCCATTCGTTGATCGCCAGCGCGTGCCCGGCGAGGATCGACTTGTGATTCTGGTCGATTGTCTCGTCGTTGTGCTGCTTGACGACGTAATAGACCAGGCCGCCTGTCACGGCCAGCGCCGTGACCACGATGGCGACGCAGGTCGCAAGTATCCGAGCACGAATCGAGGACAACATGATGACTTCGATCTCCGTTACCGCGTTATATGAATGAGGTCTCCGAAAACAGGCAACGCCCTGTTTAACGACTTAACGACTGCGGTTGCGGGAACTTAAGGCCTGACTGGCCAGACCAGCGCGAGTAACGGATCGGCGGAACCGAGGAGTGGGGAACGGACGGGCTGATCCGGCAAGACCGGATACCGCGCCGACTGCCTGGGTGCAGATTTTTACGCTCGCCACAATATTCGCGCGCCTGAAACGTCTTCAAGCGCATGGAATCGCCACCCACTTCGCACATGATGACCGACCCAGACCGCGACATCACAGCGACAGTGATGCGTGAACGAACGAGGCTAGTGAATTTCATCCGGCGCCGGATACGCGACCCGGACGATGCCGAGGACATCCTGCAGGATGTGTTTCACGAGTTCGTACAAGCGTATCGACTTCCTGCGCCCATTGAACAGGTGAGCGCGTGGCTTTTCCGTGCCGCGCGCAACCGCATCGTTGACCGCTTCCGCAAGAAGAAGGAGCAGCCGCTGGCCGACCTGTCCGAGGCCGACGACGACGCGAACGGCGAGTATCGCCTGGACCTCGCACTACCGGCGCAGGATGCCGGCCCCGAAGCGCTCTACGCTCGCACGCTCGTGCTCAAGGCCTTGCAGGATGCGCTCGACGAGTTGCCGGCGAATCAGCGTGAGGTCTTTATCGCACACGAGCTGGAGGGTCAGTCCTTCAAGGAGATGGCCGCGCAAAGCGGTGTCGCGCTCAATACGCTGCTCGCTCGCAAACGCTATGCGGTCTTGCATTTGCGTGCCCGACTGCAGCCCGTTTATGACGAACTGGATAACACCTAAAGGAATCGACAGATGAATTTCCGAATCAGATGTGCAGGCAAAGCGGTGTTCGTGCTGATCGCGATAGGCGTGCTCGGCTGGGTCGTGATGATGTTATGGAACTGGGTGATTCCGGCGCTATTCGTCGGCGCCCGTGCGATCGACTTCGGCCATGCGCTGGGCCTGCTCGTGTTGAGCCGCATCCTGTTCGGCGGATTCCGCGGACACCACGGCTGGCGCGGTCGACGCCACTGGCGCAAGTGGGAATCCATGACACCCGAGGAGCGCGAGCATTTCCGGAACGCGTGGCGATCCCGCAGCAACCGCCCCACGGGAGAGTGAGCGTGCGCGATAAATCAACGGGCGACTGCAAGCAGGAGCCGGGGGTGATTGCGCCGGTCGTCGATCTGAACCGCTGCGAAGGCAAAGCGGATTGCGTCGCGGTTTGCCCCGAGAACGTGTTCGAGATCCGGCGCATCGACAAGACCGATTACCAGGGCCTCGATCTGATGCATCGCCTGAAGCTGCGCGTGCATGGAATGAAGGTCGCCTACACGCCGAATGCGTACGCGTGCCGGTCATGCGGCCTTTGCGTGACGGCGTGTCCCGAACGCGCCATCACGCTTGCCCGAACGGCATAGCGCCATCCGTGTATCGCCGATATCGAGCGACAGCGCAGAAACCCTGACGGGAGAGGCAGTCGCTGGATACATCGCCGACCGGATCAACCTCCTCAAGGAACGCATATGGCTTCACCCACCCTCGCCCTTCTGCACCGGCTCCACGAAGAGAGCCGGACCGAAATCGTCGCCCGCGCCCGTGCGCAGTTCCAGGGATCGAACGAGGATTTCCTGTCGTTAGCCGAAGAATACGAAGCGATCGCCCCTCGTCTGCGGGGGCGGTTTCTCGAAACGTTCGGGCTGTCCAGCGACGACTTCGAGTCCCCCGGAGGGAGTCCGCTGTCGTTGGCCATATCCCCGGAAACGGGAAGATTTTTGCGCAACATGGTGCTCTCGCAACGGCCGGCCCGAATCCTCGAACTCGGCAGTTCATGCGGCGTGTCCACGCTGTATTTCGCCGAGGCGCTGCGCACGCTGGGCCGTGGCATGGTCGTCGCGACCGAACGCGATGCGCTCAAGTGCGCACATTTGCGCGCTCACGTCAGAACGGCTGGCCTGGACGCCTATGTCGACATGCGGGAAGGCGACGTATTCAAGACCGTTGCCGAACTGGACGGTACGTTCGACATGGTGTTTATCGACGTATGGGCCGATGCCTATCTGAAACTGTTCAAGCAGATCGAGCGCCTGCTGCGCCCGGGATCGGTCGTCCTTGCCGACAACATGTACACCGCCGAGGACGCCGTTCAGCCGTATAAGCACTACCTCGACGACGCCTCGCGGTATTCCACCACGACCCTCGACTTCGAATCGGGGGTCGAATTTACGGTCGTCGTTTCTTGAGTGGGAACGACGTCGAAGCGTTTGTGCCGTGGGATCTCGGGATAAAGAACAGCGCCATCGATCGAAATTGCGCCGCGCAGGAAATCAAGAACATCGTTCACCCGATGCATCGCGAAGATCGGGTGCCGGGCGCTATCCGTTGCGGCGCTTTTGCCATTCATGGATCGCAGTGATTGAGCGGGCTTCCCAATCAGGAGGCAGTGGCGGCGCGGACCATTCGCGCATCAATGCCTTATGGCGAATTGCGGTCGAGAGGTCACGCAGGTAGCGAATGCCTTCGTGGGCGTAGCGAGTCGCCTGTTCAGGACTGAGTTCGGACGTCGCACCAAATGAGACGGCGCCGTGTTCAACCGGGACATCCAGATATAGCTTTCCGTCCTCCTCCAACAGGAACCAACTCCACGGATCTTCCGCTATTACGCGCATCGGCATCTCCTCACGGATGAACAGGCCGGCCTGTGTGGCTCCTAAAGACGGTACGACATTGGCTGGGGGCAACAGCCGGAGGATGGATGTTTGAATGTGGATTTCGGCCAGCGCCAGCCACCCGTGTGGGGCCAGCTCGATCGGTTTGATCAGGGGTTCAGAGCGGCGGGTCGCTCGAGGGCGGCAGGTCCCTAAATCGGTTCATTCGTCGCCCCAGCTCCAGCCAGGCCGCCCATCCCGATCCCCTGCGCATTTCCGTCGCTCAAATGCAAAAACCCCCGCCTTTCGGGCGGGGGTTCTTGGCTTAGGGAGCCTGACGATTACCTACTTTCACACGGGAATCCGCACTATCATCGGCGTAGAGTCGTTTCACGGTCCTGTTCGGGATGGGAAGGGGTGGGACCGACTCGCTATGGTCATCAGGCAA
>NZ_JAAGPG010000154.1:0-16637 GCF_017104665.1 Burkholderia sp. Se-20378
CGGCGGCGCAGGCGCCGGGCCGCTGGCGGCCCGGGCAGGCAAGGCGGCGCTGCGGTAAAATCACGGCTTCTCTCCGCGCCTTGAATGGCGCGTCATTCGAAGGTCGACAGCCGATGCAGATTCACAAGGAAGTGGACGCGCGCGGGCTCAATTGCCCGTTGCCGATCCTGCGTGCCAAGAAAGCGCTCGCCGATATGGAAAGCGGGCAAATCCTCAAGGTGCTCGCGACCGATCCCGGCTCGCAGCGCGATTTCGCCGCGTTCGCGAAGCAGACGGGCAACGAGATCGTCGAATCGACGACGCAGGACAAGACCTTCGTGTTCCTGATGCGCCGCCGCTGACGGCCCGCATCACGGCGCCGGCCGCGCCCGGCATCGGCCACACTTTTCTGACAATTCTTAAACCTCGCTGCGTGATCGGCTGCGTATACTGACCCGGCCGGTCGTCCGCTCCCAGCGGATGCGCCGGCCACGGTACGTCGTACGGCGGGCACGGGGGCCATGCCAGACGCTACCGTCGTACAAACGGGAGAGGACATGTCCTTCAGACCAGGGACCATTCGACGTCCGTCCGGAGCGGAACGCAGCGTATCGGGACTGAGCCGTATCGAGCTCGACCCGCAACAGGATCGCCACGCGCGTGCCGCGCTGGAGGCCTACGCGGATTCGGCCGCGGCCGAGATGCCGTGGCTGGCCGAGTGGCTCGACGAACGGCTGCGCGATGCCGCACAGGACGACGGCTCGGGCCTGACCTACTGCGGTGCGACGATCGAGCGCGTGTTCGATCTGGCGCAGGCGTGGGCGGCGAGCCAGCCGGACTACGCGGCCACCGCGTGGGAGCGTGTGCGCGGCCAGCTGCAGCGGATGCTTGCACAACCGGCGCGTCCGGAGCCGCTGTCGCATCGCGTGCCGGCCGACGACGTCGCCGAGCCGGTGGCGGGCACCATGGGTGCCGATTAGGCGCTCGATTGCGCGGCAGGAAGGATTATTCGAAGAAAAGACGGTAGTCCGCGCAATTTATTGGCGAATTTCATACTACTATGATGAAATCGCCGGTTCGTCCGTGCCCCGTTTTTGAGATATTTTGCCGGGGTCGCCGGTTTGCGCAGGTGGCGCGAGCGGCGAACGACGGCTCGCCGGCCGGTATCCGGAAGCCGCGCACGTGCTGCGCGGCCGGGTGGGGGCGGGGAGCTGAACTGGACGAATCGATTTCGATTTGCGGGGTGCTATGAGAATTGCTGTACTGGATGACGATCCGGCCCAGACGGATTTCGTCAGTCAAACGCTGACGGCCGTTGGCCATACGTGCTATGCGTTCAAGGAAGGCAAGGCCCTGAAGAAGCGTCTGCAGCGCGAGACGTTCGATCTGCTGGTGCTCGACTGGAACGTACCCGACATGTCCGGCGAGGAAGTGCTGAAGTGGGTGCGTGCCAATCAGACCGAGCACAGCCTGCCGATCATCTTCATGACCAGCCGGGACGACGAGGCGGGGATCACGCAGATCCTCAACGCCGGCGCCGACGATTACGTGGTCAAGCCCGTGTCGGGCCCGATCCTGCGCGCGCGCATCGGCTCGCTGCTGCGTCGCGCGTATCCGGTCAACGCCGAGGCTACCGTTCGCGAATTCGATCAATTCCGTTTCGACGTGAACCTGAAGCAGGCCTACGTCGGCGACAAGGCCGTGAGCCTCACGCAGAAGGAATTCGAACTCGCGCTGCTGCTGTTCCAGCATCTCGACCGGCCGCTGTCGCGTGCGCACATTCTCGATCTCGTGTGGAAGCAGGCGACCGACATCCCGTCGCGCACGATGGACACGCACATCTCGATGCTGCGCACCAAGCTCGGCCTGCGGCCCGAAAACGGCTATCGCCTCGCGCCGATCTACGGCTACGGCTACCGGCTCGAGCGGGTCGGCCAGGGAGAACCGGAGTGACCACGGGAATCACGCAGCGCACGGCGAACCTGCGCACGGCAGCACTGCGCGTAGCCAGCGCGGTCGCGTTTGCGTTCGCCGCGCAGCATGCGGCTGCCCAGCCGCCCGCGGCGGCGGGCAAGATGGTCGTCTACCACACGCAGGCGGGCGACACGCTGTACGACGTCGCCGCGCGCTACCTGCAGGGCGCGGGCGACTGGCAACTGCTTCAGCAGATCAACGGCGTGCCCGCGCCGAAGCACCTGCAGCCCGGCATCGCGCTGAAGCTGCCGGTGGCGCGCCTGCGCAAGGAAAAGCTCACCGCCCGCGTCATCGCGGTGCAGGGCACGGCCGAACGCGCGTCCGGCGACGCTTACGCGCCGCTCGCGAACGACGCGACGCTCGCCGAGGGCGATCGCGTGCGCACGGGCCCGAACGGCTTCGTGACGCTCGAGCTCGCCGACGGCACGCACATGAGCCTGCCGCCCGACAGCCAGCTCGACTTGAAGGCGCTGCGCCGCACGGTGCTGACCGGCACGCTCGATCGCGAGTTCGAACTCACGCGCGGCTCGGTCGACAGCGAAGTCACCCATCTGAAGAAACGCGACGACCGCTTCCAGATCCGGTCGCCGTCGGTCGTGGCCGGCGTGCGCGGCACGCACTTCCGCGTGAACTACGACGCGGCCGGCAATGCGTCGACGCGCGTCGAAGTGCTCGACGGCACCGTCGGCGTCGCGGGCGGCCGCCAGTCGGCCGATCCGACGCTCGTGCATGCGAATTTCGGCAGCGTCGCGACATCGTCCGGCGCGGTCGGCGCGCCCGTCGAACTGCTGCCCGCCCCGGCGCTCGCGCATCCCGACAAGGTGCAGGACGAGCCCGAGGTCGCATTCGACGTCGCGCCGCTCGCCCAGGCGCAGGCATACCGCGTCCAGCTCGCGCACGACGCCGGGCTGCTCGACCTGTTTCGCGAAACGCGCACCGATTCGCCGCGCGCGGTCTTCCGCGACGTGCCGAACGGGAACTACTTCGTGCGGGTCGCCGCGATCGATGCGAACGGCCTCGAGGGCCGGCCGCGCACGTATGCGTTCGAACGCCGCGTGATGGGGCTCGACGCGAGCGCGTCGCCCGGTGCCGGCGGCTACGAGTTCCGCTGGTCGCCGAACGGTTCGGGCAAGGGTGCGCGCTACCGGTTCGTGCTGTCGCGCTCGAAGGACCTGAGCGCGCCGGTCGTCGACCAGGTCGGCCTGCATACGCGCCAGATCACCGTCGCGCACCTGCCGCCGGGCGACTACTTCTGGGCCGTGACCGTCGAGGAGTTCGAAGGCGGCAAGTTCTACGAGAAGACCAGTCCGGTCAGCGCGTTCACGCTGTCGCGCTGATCCGCGGCGCATGAAACCCGATTCCGTTTCTCCGCGGCGGCGCCTCGGCCGCCGCTTCCTGATCGAATGGATCGCGATCGGTTGCCTCGGGATCGCGGTGATCCTCGCGTGCGCGCTCGGCCGCCTGTCGTCGAGCGTCGACGGCCTGATCTACGACCGGCTCCTGATGCTGCGCAGCCTGCCGCTGTCGCCCGACGTGGTCGTCGTCGACATCGACAACCAGAGCGTGTCCGCGCTCGGCCGCTGGCCGTGGTCGCGCGACGTGCATGCGCGGCTGCTCGATACGCTGGCGCGCGCGCAACCGGCCGCCGTCGTCTACGACGTGCTGTTTACCGAACCGTCGCCGGAAGATCGCGCGTTCGCGGACGCGATGACCCACGTGCCGACCTTCCTGCCCGTGCTGCTGAGCCCCGAGCAGGCGGACGGCACGCGCGCGGTCGATCCGCCGGTGGCCGCGCTCGCGGCGCGCGCGGTCGGGCTCGGCCACATCAACCTCGAATTCGACCGCGACGGCATCGTACGCAGCGTGGCGCTGTTCGAGAGCGACGGCCGCGTGCGCTGGCCGCAGTTGATGGTGCCCGTCTATCGCGCGATCCAGGGCGGCCAGCTGCATCCGGTCGGCGGGGCGCCCGGCGCGCATGCGCACGACCTGTCGCGCGACGCGACCGGCGAGGGGCGCTACCTGATCCCGTTCAGCCGCAACACACCCGCGTATCCGACATTGTCGTTCGACGACGTGCTCGAAGGGCGCGTGAAACCCGACGCGCTGCGCGGCAAGATCGTCGTCGTCGGCGTGACGGCGTCGGGGCTGTACGACCGCTTTGCCACGCCCGTGTCCGGCGAATTCGGGCCGCTCGCCGGCGTGTATATCCATGCCAACGTGCTCGACATGCTGGCAACCGGCAGCGCGATCTCGCCGGCGTCACGCGCCGGGCTGTTCGTCGCGTCGCTGCTGCCGCTTGCCGCGCTGCTGGGCGGCTTCCTGATGCTGTCGCCGTGGCGCGCGCTGCTGCTGACGCTGAGCCTTGCCGCACTTGCCGTCGTCGCGAGCATGGCGCTGCTGTTCGAGGCGCGCATCTGGCTGTCGCCGGCGCCCGCGATCTTCGGGCTGATCGCCGTCTACCCGATCTGGAACTGGCGGCGCCTGGAAATGACGATGTCGTACCTGCGCCGCGAGCTGCAGCGGCTCGCCGACGAGCCGCACCTGCTGCCCGAGGCGCCGCGCACGCGCAGCGTCGGCGGCGACGTGCTCGAGCGACAGATGGCGCTGATGGCGCAAGCCGCGCAGCGCGTGCAGGACATGAAGCGTTTCGTGTGGGACAGCCTCGACAGCATGCCCGAGCCGATCTTCGTGACCGACCTGGCCGGCACCGTGCTGATCGCGAACCACGCGGCCAAGCGCTACGGGTCGCGCCTGTCGCTGCCGCTGCCGGAAGGGCGGCCGCTGCGCACCGCGCTCGGCGAGCTGACCTTCATGAAGACCGTCGACGGCAATGCCGAACACGACGTGGCGATCCGCGAACACTGGCCGGCGGTACTCGACCCGACGCTCGAGGCCGAGCACGACGCGATGGCGCGCGGCATCGAGGTGCGTGACCGCGACGGGCTCGACCATCTGCTACGCTACGCGGCTTGCACGAACGCGCAGGGTCGCGTGACGGGCTGGATCGCCGGCCTCGTCGACGTGACCGAACTGCACGCGGCCGAGCGGCAGCGCGAGGAAGCGCTGCACCTGCTGTCGCACGACATGCGCTCGCCGCAGTCGTCGATTCTCGCGCTCGTCGAGATCGAGCGCGACCGCGCCGAAACCGACGCGATGCGCGGGCTGCTCGCGCGGATCGAGCGCTATGCGCACCGCGCGCTGTCGCTGGCCGACGAGTTCGTGCAGCTGGCGCGCGCGGAGTCGCAGGTGTACCAGCTCGAGGCGACGAGCCTCGTCGACGTGCTGATCGATGCGAGCGACGAGGTGTGGCCGCAGGCGCAGGCGAAGCACATTCGCGTCGACACCGATGTCGGCACCGACATGTGCTGGGTGCGCGCCGACCGCTCGCTGATTACGCGTGCGTTCGTGAACCTGCTGAACAATGCAGTCAAATACAGTCCGTCCGCTACCGTGATCACGTGTACGCTGGCGGTCGAGCACGCGTCGAAACGGATGTTCTGTACGATTCGCGATCAGGGATACGGCATTGCGCCGGAAGATCAGCGGCATCTGTTCGAGCGTTTCAAGCGGTTCCATGCCGGCGAGCGGCCCGAAATCTCGGGTTCCGGGCTCGGCATGGCATTCGTGAAGACGGTCGTCACGCGCCATGGGGGCAGCGTGACGGTCGACAGCGAGGTGGGTGTCGGCACCGCGGTGACGGTGTCGCTGCCCGCGATCGACGAGCCGTCCGCCTGACAGGGCCGGGCGCGACGGCAGGCATTTGGGGAAAGCCATGAGAAAGGAATGGGCAGCGACCGCGCTGGCGGCGTCGCTGTTGACGGGTTGCGCCGGCGTGACGACCGGCGTGAGTGCGGTCGGGCAGCCGAACGCGTTCGCATCCGATGCGCACGGCTATGATTTCGTGCGGACGGCCGCGCAGGCCAATGATGCCGAATACCGGCAGATCGAGACGCTCGTGCGCGACGAACTCGCGCACCGCGGCTTCGAAGCCAAGCCGCTCGCCGCCGCGCGCTACCGGTTGTCGATTGCGTATGCGACGCAGCCGGCCTCGGTCGCGGCGATCGCCGACGGCTGTGGCGCCGCGAGCAGTGCATGCGTGACGGTCGACGGACCGGCGCCTTTCGCGCTGCCGTTCATGGGCCGGGTGTATCGCCATGTGCTGACGCTGCGCTTCGTCGACGCGAAATCGGGCGCCGACGTCTACCGCGTATCGGCCGCGCTGCGCGATCGCGATCCCGGCACGCAGCAGGCCGCGCCGGCGCTCGTGAAGAGCGCGCTCGCGAAGGTGCCGTTCGGCGACGGCGGCGGCTGGCTCGTCAAGACGAAAAAAGACGACGCGGGCGGCATGCCGGGCGTCGTCTCGGTGAAGCGGGCCGAAGCGCGCTGAGCGTCGGTCGGTGAGGTGAGGGCGGGCTCGCCGGAGCGAGCCCTCGTGCCCTGGCCGCGTTCAGTCGGCCGGGTGTGCGCTGCCCCGCGTGCGCAGGTATGCGTCGAAATCCGCGCCGACTTCCGCGTGGCGCAGCGCGAATTCGACCGTTGCCTTCAGGTAGCCGAGCTTGCTGCCGCAGTCGTAGCGCGTGCCCTGGTACTTGTAGGCCAGCACCTGCTCATCGGCGAGCAGCGCCTGGATCGCGTCGGTGAGCTGCAGCTCGCCGCCCGCGCCGGGCTTCAGCGCGCGCAGGTGCTCGAAGATCCGCGGCTTCAGGATGTAGCGGCCGACCACGCCGAGGTTCGACGGCGCGACTTCCGGCGCCGGCTTCTCGACGATCGCCGACATCTTGACGATCGACTCTTCCCATTCCTTGCCGTCGACGATCCCGTACGACTTCGTCTCCGACGGCGGGATCTCTTCGACGCCGATCACCGAGCTGTGATAGTGGTCGAACACGTCGACCATCTGCTTCATCACGGGCGGGTTGCCGTCGAGCAGGTCGTCGGCGAGGATCACCGCGAACGGGTTGTCGGCCACGAGCTTTTCCGCGCACAGCACCGCATGGCCGAGGCCGAGCGCTTCCGGCTGGCGCACGTAGAAGCAGTCGACATGGCTCGGCTTGATGCTGCGCACGAGCTCGAGCAGCTTTTCCTTGCCGCGCGCCTCGAGTTCGGCCTCGACCTCGTACGACTTGTCGAAGTGGTCCTCGATCGCGCGCTTGCTGCGCCCGGTGACGAAGATCATCTCGGTGATGCCGGCGGCGATCGCTTCCTCGACTGCGTACTGGATCAGCGGCTTGTCGACGACCGGCAGCATTTCCTTCGGGCTCGCTTTCGTTGCCGGGAGGAACCGCGTGCCAAGACCAGCAACGGGGAACACCGCCTTGGTAACTTTCAGCATGATCGAACCTTTATTCCTGTAATCGACTTGTCAGACGGTCTATGTTCACGTCCCCATTATAGTGAACGCAAACGACCTTACCCTTTGTTACGCAGGCAACCGATCGAGCTGCGCGCGCAGTTTCTCGAGCGTGCTCTGGAATTCCGCGACGCGCTTTTGCTCCTGTTCGACCACGGCCGGCGGCGCTTTCGCGACGAATGCCTCGTTGCCGAGCTTCGCATTGCACTTCGTGATCTCGTTCGTCAGGCGCGTGATCTCCTTCGACAGGCGCTCGCGTTCGGCCGCGACGTCGATCTCGACCTTCAGCACCAGCTTGTTCGGCCCGACGATCGCGATCGGCGCACCGTGCGCCTCCTTGTCGAGCGTCGCTTCGTCCGCGAGGATCTGCACTTCCGACAGGCGCGCGAGGGCCTGGACGTACGGCGCGAACGAGCGCAGGCGCTCGGCATCGCCGGCTGCGAGCAGCGGCACCTTGGTGGCCGGCGACAGGTTCATCTCGCCGCGCAGGTTGCGGCACGCGTCGACGATCGCCTTCAGGTCGGCCGCCCACTGTTCGGACGCCTCGTCGATCTTCTGCAGGTTCGCGACCGGGTACGCCTGCGTCATCAGCGACGCTTCGCCCTCGGCCTTGCCCTGCGGATAGCGGCCCGCCAGCGGCGCGACCTTCTGCCAGAGCGCTTCGGTGATGAACGGGATGATCGGATGCGCGAGGCGCAGCACCGTCTCGAGCACGCGCAGCAGCGTGCGGCGCGTCGCGCGCTGCTGTTCCGGCGTGCCGTTCTGGATCTGCACCTTCGCGAGTTCGAGATACCAGTCGCAGTACTCGTCCCACACGAACTTGTAGATGCTGCTTGCGATGTTGTCGAAGCGGTAATCGGCGAAGCCCTTCGCGATGTCCGCCTCCGTGCGCTGCAGCAGCGACACGATCCAGCGGTCGGCCGCCGAGAAGTCGAGGTAGCCGCCCGGGCCGCAATCGCCCGCGCCGCAGACTTCCGGCTTGTCGCTGCCGCAGTCGTGACCTTCGCAGTTCATCAGCACGAAGCGCGTCGCGTTCCACAGCTTGTTGCAGAAGTTGCGATAGCCTTCGCAGCGCGCGAGGTCGAAGTTCACATTGCGGCCGAGCGTCGCCATCGACGCCATCGTGAAGCGCAGCGCGTCGGTGCCGAACGCGGCGATGCCGTCCGGGAATTCCTTGCGCGTCTTCTTCTCGATCGTCGCGGCCTGCTTCGGGTTCATCAGGCCCGTCGTGCGCTTCGCGACCAGCGTGTCGAGGTCGATGCCGTCGACGATGTCGATCGGGTCGAGCGTGTTGCCCTTGCTCTTCGACATCTTCTGGCCTTCCGCGTCGCGCACGAGGCCGTGCACGTAGACGGTGTGGAACGGCACCTTGCCCGTGAAGTGCGTGGTCATCATCACCATCCGGGCGACCCAGAAGAAGATGATGTCGAAGCCCGTGACGAGCACCGACGACGGCAGGAAGTGCTTCAGTTCAGGCGTTTCGTTCGGCCAGCCGAGCGACGAGAACGGCACGAGCGCCGACGAGAACCACGTGTCGAGCACGTCTTCGTCGCGCTTCAGCGCACCCGTGTAACCCTTCGCGGCAGCCTGCGCGCGCGCTTCTTCCTCGTTGCGCGCGACGAACACCTCGCCGTTCTCGCCGTACCACGCGGGAATCTGGTGGCCCCACCACAGCTGGCGCGAGATGCACCAGTCCTGGATGTTCTCGAGCCACTGGTAATAGGTGGTCGTCCAGTTTTCCGGGACGAACCTGATCTGGCCGCTGCGCACGACGTCGAGCGACGTTTCCGTGATCGACTTGCCCGGATTGAACGTGCCTTCCGGCGCCGGCTTTGTCATCGCGACGAACCACTGGTCGGTCAGCATCGGCTCGATCACGACGCCCGTGCGGTCGCCGCGCGGCACCATCAGCTTGTGCGGCTTCACCGAGTCGAGGAAGCCCGCTGCGTCGAGGTCGGCGACGATCGCCTTGCGCGCGTCGAAGCGGTCGAGGCCGCGATACTGCTCGGGGCCGTTGTCGTTGATCTTCGCATCGAGCGTCAGGATCTCGATCGGCGCGATCTTGTGGCGCTGGCCGACCTGGTAGTCGTTGAAGTCGTGCGCGGGCGTGACCTTCACGACGCCCGTGCCGAACTCGCGGTCGACGTAGTCGTCGGCGATCACCGGGATCTCGCGGCCCGTCAGCGGCAGCGTGACGAGCTTGCCGATCAGGTGCGCGTAGCGCTCGTCTTCCGGGTGGACCATCAGCGCGACGTCGCCGAGCATCGTTTCCGGGCGCGTCGTGGCAACGGTCAGCGAGCCCGAGCCGTCGACGAGCGGGTAGCGGATGTGCCACAGGTGGCCGTTTTCCTCTTCGCTCACGACTTCGAGGTCCGACACCGCGGTCAGCAGCACCGGATCCCAGTTGACGAGGCGCTTGCCGCGGTAGATCAGACCCTGTTCAAAGAGCGTGACGAACACGTCGCGCACGGCGGCCGACATCTTGTCGTCCATCGTGAAGTATTCGCGCGACCAGTCGGGCGAGGCGCCGAGGCGGCGCACCTGGCCGGTGATCGTCGAACCCGATTTTTCCTTCCATTCCCACACGCGCTCGACGAACTTCTCGCGGCCGAGGTCGTGGCGCGACACGCCCTGCGCGTCGAGCTGGCGCTCGACGACGATCTGGGTCGCGATCCCCGCGTGGTCGGTGCCGGGCACCCACAGCGTGTTCTCGCCGAGCATCCGGTGGTAGCGGGTGAGGCCGTCCATGATCGTCTGGTTGAACGCGTGGCCCATGTGCAACGTGCCCGTGACGTTCGGCGGCGGCAACTGGATCGAGAAATCGGGGCGGGCCGGATCGAAGGCCGGGGCCGCATAGCCGCGCTTTTCCCACTCCGGCCCCCATTGGGACTCGATGGTGTGGGGCTCGAAGCTCTTCGCAAGCGTGTTGTCGCTCATGTTGGAAATCTGCCGAAAAATGCGTGAATTGGATGCCGAATCTGACAATTATAAATGGATGCACATCGACCAGCCATCGCCTTGCCGGCGCGGGCCTGTCGGGACACGGCCGCAGCGCGCTCGTGACGTGCCGTTGAACGGATCGGGAACAGCATCGCGCGGCCGACTTATAATGTCGGGTCCGCATTTTTCTCGCCCGTCCGCTGCCGCTCCATGCCCGATCTGCTCGCCAATCTGAACCCCGAACAACTCGCCGCCGTCACGTTGCCGAACGAACCGGCGCTGATCCTTGCAGGGGCGGGCAGCGGCAAGACCCGCGTGCTGATCACCCGCATCGCGTGGCTGATCCAGCAGGGCTACGCATCGCCGCCCACCGTGCTCGCCGTGACCTTCACGAACAAGGCCGCGCGCGAGATGATGGCGCGCCTGTCGGCGATGATGCCGATCGACACGCGCGGGATGTGGATCGGCACGTTCCACGGCCTGTGCAACCGGATGCTGCGCACGCACTGGCGCGACGCCGGCCTGCCGCAGACCTTCCAGATCCTCGATACGGCCGACCAGCTGTCCGCGATCAAGCGGCTGATGAAGGCGGCGAACGTCGACGACGAGAAGTACCCGCCGAAGAACGTGCAGTACTTCATCAACAACGCGAAGGAGCAGGGGCTGCGTCCCGACAAGGTCGACGCGTCCGACAACTTCAACCGCAAGTTCGTCGAGCTGTACCAGGCATACGACCAGCAGTGCCAGCGCGAGGGCGTCGTCGATTTCCCCGAGCTGCTGCTGCGCTGCTACGAACTGCTCGCGTACAACGCGCCGCTGCGCGCGCACTACCAGGCGCGCTTCCGGCACATCCTCGTCGACGAGTTCCAGGACACCAACAAGCTGCAGTACGCGTGGCTCAAGATGCTCGCGGGCGGCGAGAACGCGATTTTCGCGGTCGGCGACGACGACCAGTCGATCTACGCGTTCCGTGGCGCGAACGTCGGCAACATGCGCGACTTCGAAGACGAATTCCGCGTGCGCAACCTGATCAAGCTCGAACAGAACTACCGGTCGCATGGCAACATCCTCGACGCGGCGAATCAGCTGATCTCGAACAACGCGCACCGCCTCGGCAAGAACCTGCGCACCGACGCTGGCCACGGCGAGCCCGTGCGCGTGTACGAGGCGAGCACCGATTCGCAGGAAGCCGGCTGGATCGTCGAGGAGATCCGCTCGCTGATCAATACCGGGATGGCGCGCAGCGAAGTGGCCGTCCTGTACCGCAGCAACGCGCAGTCGCGTTCGATCGAGCACACGCTGATGTCGTCGGGCATCCCGTACCGCGTGTACGGCGGCCTGCGCTTCTTCGAGCGTCAGGAAGTGAAGCACGCGCTCGCGTACCTGCGCCTGATCGACAACCCGAACGACGACACCGCGTTCGTGCGCGTCGTGAACTTCCCGACCCGCGGCATCGGTGCGCGCTCGATCGAGCAGTTGGCCGACGCCGCGCGCCTGTACGGCTGCTCGATGGCCGCCGCGATTCCGTACGTGACGGGCAAGGCCGGCACGAGCCTCGGCGGGTTCGCGAACCTGGTCGCGAAGATGCGCGCCGACACGCAGCACATGAATCTGCCCGACACCGTCGAGCACATCGTGCGCGCCAGCGGTCTCGCCGATTTCTACCAGGGCGAGCGCGAAGGCCAGGATCGTCTCGAGAACTTGCAGGAACTGGTCAACGCGGCCACCGCGTTCATCGCCGAGGAAGGCTACGGGCTCGACACGCCGGCTCGTTCGATCCCGCTGCGCGCGGGCGCGATCGCGGCGCCCGAGCTCGGCACCGCGACGGACGATCCGGCGGTCGACGTGCTCGATCCGGTATCGCCCGCCGACCCGGCACAGAACCCCGACACGATGACGCCGCTCGCCGGCTTCCTGTCGCATGCATCGCTGGAGGCCGGTGACAACCAGGCGCAGGCCGGGCAGGACGCCGTGCAGCTGATGACGGTGCACGCGGCAAAGGGGCTCGAATTCTCGGCCGTGTTCATCACGGGCCTCGAGGAGGGGCTGTTCCCGCACGAGAACAGCGTGCTCGAATCGGACGGCCTCGAGGAAGAGCGCCGGCTGATGTACGTCGCGATCACGCGCGCGAAGGAGCGGCTCTACCTGTCGTTCGCGCAGAGCCGGATGCTGCACGGCCAGACGCGCTACAACGTGCGCTCGCGTTTCTTCGACGAGTTGCCCGAACACGTGTTGAAGTGGCTGACGCCGAAGGTCGAGGCCGGTTCGCGCTGGGGCGGTCGGTCGGACAACGCCGGGTACGGGCGCGACTGGTTCGCGCGGCCGGGCGGCGGCAGTCGCGAGCAGATCGTCGACCCGGCCGTATCCGCGCCGCTGCCCGCGTTCGCGAACAAGCAGCGCGCGGCCGATGCCGGTTTCCGGGTCGGCCAGCAGGTGTTCCACACCAAGTTCGGCGAAGGCACGGTCACCGCGCTCGAGGGCAACGGCACCGATGCGAAGGCGCAGGTGAAATTCAAGCGGCACGGCGAGAAGTGGCTCGCGCTCGCGGTCGCGAAACTGCAGGCGGTGGAATGATGGGCATCGACATGGATGTGACGCCTGCGGCTCGTCCGCTCGGCATTCTGGCCGCGCTGCCCGAGGAACTCGGCGACCTGATCGCCGCGATGCGCGCCGACGGCGCGATGAAGACGGTCACGCTCGGCCGTCGCGATTATCACGTCGGCACCGTGCACGGCGCGGCCTGCGTCGTGACGCTTGCACGGGTCGGCAAGGTCGCGGCCGCCGCGACGGTCAGCGCGCTGATCCACGTGTTCGGCGTGGCGGGCGTCGTGTTCACCGGCGTCGCGGGCGGCGTGTCGCGCACGGTGCGCGTCGGCGACGTCGTCGTGGCCGACACGCTGCTGCAGCACGATCTCGATGCGTCGCCGCTCTTTCCTCGCTACGAGGTGCCGCTGCTCGGCATCACGCGTTTCGCAACCGACGCGGCGTTGACCGCGAGCCTGCGGGCGGCGTGCACGCAGTTCGTCGAGGAAGAGGGCTCGCAGTTCGCCGCGCGCTTCGGCCTGGCCGGTGCGACGCTGCATGCGGGGCTCATCATCAGCGGCGACCGCTTCGTGTCGAGCGAGCGCGAGGTCGTCGCGTTGCGTGATGCGCTGCCGGATGCGCTCGCGGTCGAGATGGAAGGGGCCGCGATCGCGCAGGTTTGCGCGGAGCACGAGGTGCCATTCGCGATCGTGCGTACGATCTCCGATACGGCCGACGATCACGCGACGCAGTCGTTTTCGCACTTCCTGTCGGCGATCGCGAGCAGCTATTCGTCCGGCATCCTCAAGCGTTTCCTGACGCTGCATGCGACGACGGCGGCCTGAAGCCGCCGTCGTTTGCTTCCTTCCTTCATTCGAGCCATTCGACCGGCCGCGGCGCGCACGCCGCAGCCGGCTCGTCACGCCTTCTTGCGCCGGCTGCTTTCGAGGTTCGGCAGGAACACCGTCAGCACGCCGATCAGCGGCAGGAACGAGCACACCTTGTAGACGAACGTGATGCTCGTCGCGTCGGCGAGCTGGCCGAGCACGGCCGCGCCGACTCCGCCGAGACCGAACGCGAAGCCGAAGAACAGGCCCGCGACCATCCCGACCTTGCCGGGCATCAGCTCCGTCGCGTAGACCAGGATCGCGGCGAATGCCGACGCGAGCACGATGCCGATGATCACGGTCAGCACGCTGGTCCAGAACAGGTTCGCGTACGGCAGCAGCAGCGTGAACGGCGCGACGCCGAGGATCGATACCCAGATCACGTACTTGCGGCCGATCCGGTCGCCCACCGGCCCGCCGATCAGCGTGCCGGCCGCCACGGCCGCGAGGAACACGAACAGGTGGATCTGCGCGGCCTGCACCGACAGGTGGAACTTGTCGATCAGGTAGAAGGTGAAATAGCTGTTGATGCTCGCGAGGTAGAAGTACTTCGAGAACACGAGCAGCACCAGCACGCCGATCGCGCCCATCACGCGACCGCGCGACAGCGTCGGATGGCCTGCCGCCGCAGCCTTCTTCTTCATCGACGGATGCTTCTTGTACCAGTGGCCGATCTGCGTGAGCACGATCATCGCGACGAGCGCGGCCGCCGAGAACCACGCGATGCTGTGCTGGCCGTGCGGAATGATCACGAGTGCGGCAAGCAGCGGCCCGAGCGCGGATCCCGCATTGCCGCCGACCTGGAACACCGACTGCGCGAGCCCGTGCTGGCCGCCCGACGCCATCCGCGCGACGCGTGACGATTCCGGATGAAATACCGACGAGCCGCAGCCGACGAGCGCAGCAGCTACCAGCAGCATCGGGAAATTCGGCGCGACCGACATCAGCAGCAGCCCCGCGAGCGTGAAGCCCATGCCGACCGGCAGCGAATACGGTTTCGGACGCTTGTCGGTATAGAGGCCGATGAGCGGCTGAAGCAGCGATGCGGTGATCTGGTAGGTGAGCGTGATCAGGCCGATCTGCGCGAACGACAGCGCGAACTGGCTCTTGAGCATCGGATAGATCGCGAGGATCAACGACTGGATCATGTCGTTGAGCATGTGCGAGAAGCTGATCGCGCCGAGCACCGGGTACACGGTGCGGGCGACGGGTGGCGCGGACGGCTGGGTGGCGGCTGCGCCGGCGGAGCCGGTGTCGAGGCTGGTTTCCATGTGAGAGCTGAACGAGTTGAGGTGGCGGGCGCGCGCTGCTGGGGAGTGGCGCGTCTTGAATCGTTGCTGCGTCAAAGAAGTGTAATGTGGCGCATCGAGAATGTCCGGACAAGTTTTATCGTGAATCGGACATTCATCTGACGGATCGTCCGGTGCCCGTTTTTTTGACCGGGTATAACGCTGGCGGCGCGTCTGCCCGTTAGCGGGCGCGCGCCCGGGGCCGGTGCGTGGTTTCCCGGACTCAAGAAACGGCGGTGGCGGCCGTAGAACGACCCAATGACAACAGGCGCGCCGCGCCCGGCACCGGCTATCCGCCGGTGCGGGTGCAGGACGCGCGGCATGGCCAGCCATCGCGGGAACGCCGGGACCGACCTTTCCGGCCGCGTGATCAATACGGGGATAGTTCGATGAAAGCAGCATCTTTGCATCCACAGCCAGGTACGGCACCCGCCGCACCCAACGGTGCCGCCGGTCGCGCCGCCCGGCGCCTGCGGGCGGCGCGTCGCGAGCGCCGGCCGTGGACCGTCAAGGCGACGTTGCGCGCCGCATTCGCGATCCTGCTCGCCGGTACGCTGGCGATCGGCATGTTTTCGCTCTGGCAGATCAGCCGGCTGAATGCGTCGATCGCGTCGGTCTACGAGCAGGGCCACGTTGCGAGCCGCGCGGCCGAGGAGGTCCGGGCCGAAGTACTGCGCGCGAGCCGCGCCCAGAAGATGCTGCTGACGGCGACCACGGCGAAGGAGCGCGACGAACTGGGCGCCGAGGTGGGCGCGGGGCTCACGTCGATCGGCCAGGCGCTCGGCACGCTGCAGCGCTACGCGGATCCGGCCGATGCCGACGATTCGGCGCGGCTGCACTCATTCTCGACGGCAGTCGGCACATGGAGTGCGCATCTGCGCGATTTCGTCGAACTCGTGCGCGCGCAGCCGCTCGACCTGTCGCAGATGAACTGGCAGGTCGGTACGCAGGACGTGTCGTTGCTGGTCGAAACCGGCAAGCTCGAGAAAATCGTCGCCGAACTCGTGAAGACACGCGGCGCGAAGTCGAAGGCGACGCTCGATGCGTCCGCGACCATTTTCTCGTCGTCGTTCGCGATGATCGCGGCGATGACGGTTGCGCTGATCGTGCTCGCGATCGTGATCGCCGAGCGCGTCGTGCGCCGTCTCGCGTCGCAGCTCGGCGGCGAGCCTGCGCACGCGAAGGCGATCGCCGCGGACATCGCGCGCGGCGACCTGACGCGACCGATCAAGCTGGGCCGGCACGACCGCGACAGCATGGTGCGTGCGCTGGCCGAGATGCAGACGGGGCTCGCGGCGACCGTCGGCGAGATCGCCGTCAGTGCCGAGGCGATCGCGGCCGCGTCGGGCGAGATCTCCACCGGCAACCTCGATCTGTCGAAGCGCACCGAGCAGCAGGCCGTCGCGCTCGAGCGCACCGCAGCCAGCATGGAGCAGCTCACGTCGACCGTCCGGCAGAATGCCGAGAACGCGCGGCAGGCGAGCTCGCTCGCCGCCAATGCGTCGGCCGTCGCGGAGACGGGCGGGGAAGTCGTCGGACGTGTGGTGGCGACGATGAGCGAGATCGACGACAGCGCAAAGAACATCCGCGACATCATCGGCACCATCGAGGGGATCGCGTTCCAGACCAACATTCTCGCGTTGAATGCGGCGGTCGAGGCCGCGCGCGCCGGCGAGCAGGGGCGCGGCTTCTCGG
>NZ_JAAGPG010000155.1:0-16505 GCF_017104665.1 Burkholderia sp. Se-20378
TCGCGGCCGAGCTGCCGACACTCGCCGCGGCCGGTTCGTACGACCGCGAGCGCGGCAGCGAGAACGGCATCCTGTCGCTGCTCGGCGTCACGCCGAGCGCGGCACCCACGCAGTCGGCCTCGGGCGATACGCCGTTCGGCGTGGCCGCCGCGCCCGGCTCGTCGGGCTCGCCTGCCTATAACCTTTACCAGGCCGGCTTCGATGCGTCGTGGGAGCTCGACCTCTGGGGGCGCGTGCGGCGCGGCGTCGAGGCGGCCGACGCGCTGACGCAGGCCTCGTACGAAGCGCGCAACGCGGTTCTGCTGTCTGCCCGCGCGGAACTCGCACGCGACTACCTCGAACTGCGCGATGCACAGGCCCAGTTGCAGATCGCCCGGCAAAACCTCGCCATCGCGCGTGACCTGGAGAAACTCGTCCAAATTCGCCGCAAGGACGGCGTAACGACCGACCTCGACGTGGCCAATGCGGCCGCGCAGGTGGCCTCCATCGAAAGCAGGCTGCCGATGCTGGAATCGCGCCGCGAAACGCGCGCCAATGCAATCGGCGTGCTGCTCGCGCAACCGCCCGGCGCGCTGGGTCCGATCCTCGACGCATCGCGCGCGGTTCCCGGGCTCCCGGCAAGCGTGCCGATCGGCTTTCCGTCCGAACTCGCACAACGCCGGCCCGACATTCGTCAGGCCGAGGCACAGCTGCATGCGGCGACCGCCGCCATCGGCGTGGCGCAGGCCGACTTCTATCCGCGCATCACGCTGAACGGCAGTGCCGGTTTCCAGAGCCTCCAGCTCTCGAGTCTCGCCAGTTGGGCGTCGGGTCAGTTCGTGATCGGGCCGTCGATCTCGCTGCCGATCTTCGAGGGCGGGCGCCTCACCGGCATGCTGAACCTGCGCCGGGCACAGCAGCAGGAAGCCGCGATCGTCTATCAGCGCACCGTGCTCGAAGCGTGGCGCGAGGTGGACGATGCGCTGGTGGTCTATCACGCCGAACAGCAGCGCCACGATCGACTCGTCGCGATCGTGACGCTGAACCAGCGCGCGCTCGCGATTGCGCAGCAACAATACCGGTCGGGGGCGGCCGACTATCTCGACGTACTCAACGCCCAGCGGCAATTGTTCGACGCGCAAGGTCAGCGTGAGACCAGCGAGGCCGAGGCGGCGATGCATCTCGTCACGCTGTGCAAGGCGCTCGGCGGCGGCTGGGAGACGCGCTTCGCGCCCGGCGCGAACACGGGGCGCACGGATACGGCGAGGTTGCCGGCCCACGGCACGACCGCGCAGACGGGAAGCCCAAAAGGGGAAGTCGACTGATCAACGCGCGGCATCGTCTCTTCCGTCCGCCCCTCGACACCGGCACAATGCCGCTCATGCGCCAGGACAATGCCTTCGTTTATCCGTCTGCCGGCCCCGTCGGCCGCCTCGCCAACCGGCTCGTCGCGAGCCGCCCGCTGCTGCGCACGCGCCGCGCGCTGCTGTCGCGGCTGCCGTTCCTGCAGCTCGCGAGCGAGGTCGAGAACGTCGTGTACTGCACGTGGCTCGTCGATGTCGCGGCCGTCGCCCACCTGGTGCCGCGCGGCGTCACGCTCGCGAGCCGCGATGGCCGCACGCCATTCACGATCCTCACCTATGCACACCGTCATTTCGGCCCGCGTATCGCCGGCCCGCTGCGACGCGTGTTCCCGTCGCCGCTGCAAAGCAACTGGCGGCTTTACGTCGAGGCGCTGCCGGGCGGCGTGCCGGCCGATCGCACCGTGTTGTTCGTGAAGAACGTGTTCGATCATCCGCTCTACGCGCTCGGCAGCCGGCTCTTCAGCGACGCGTTGCCGTCGCATCTCGCCGAGCGCTTCACGCATGCGGTGCAGGACGGACGTTATCGAACGCTGCTGGCCGGTGGTACGGGAAGCGCGCCTGATTTCCGCTGCGCGGCGGCCGTGTCGGACGACTGCACGCTGCCCGCTGCGTTCGCGCCATTCTTCGGAGGCTGGCGCGATGCCATCGCTTACCTGTCGCTGCAACACGCGGCCGTCGCGCATGTCGCCGACTGCGACCGCCTCGCGCATGCGTCGATCGACCTACCGATCGATATCGACGCGGTCCGGCCGCTGAAACCGGTCGAACCGGTCGGCGGCGGCGAGTTCCTCGCGCGCATCGGCGCGACCGGCGAACCGCTGTGCTTCGTCGTGCCGGATGTCGCGTTCCGGGTGTTGTCGGAGCGGGTGTTGTAGCGCTGGCGATCGCGGCGGCGCCCAATCAGAAGTACCTGATGGAGAGCGGAAAGCCGAGCTGGCGCGCGGCGCCCCGACATGCTGCCGGCATCGATGGCCGCCACCAGCATCGACATCGACTCGATACGAACAGCCAGGGGCGCCTGGTCGCCCACGACGATTCGGGCATCGCGGCGTTCGTCGCGCAGATCGCCCGCGATCCCTGACCGGCCAGGCGCGTATCGCCGGCCAGCTTCGGTGAATACCGGTGCGTTATCAGACAGGACTTGACGCACGCAGCGTGCGACGCTCCAGCATCAGTATCGACAGCATCGCGATGCATGCGGCAACCAGCATCAGCATGACCGCGTGGTAGCCCGTGACGAACCCGCCGCCGCGCGTCGTCGACACCCGGTACAACACGGTCGCGGCGGCGAGGCCCACCGATCCGCCGACGTTGTGCACCATCGTCGCCATGCCGAGCGCCGTGCCCGCCAGCGCCTCCGGCACGGCCGCCAGCGCGGCGGTCATGGACGGCCCCAGGATGCAGCCCCAGCCGAACCCCATGCAGGCGAACGCGGCCAGCACCCGCCACCACGCCGTGGTCGCACTGAAGTCCGACTGCATCAGCGCCGACACCAGCAACGCAACGAATCCGAGCGCCATGATCGGCCCCGCGCCGAAGCGGTCGCAGCCACGGCCGGCCAGCGGCGAAACCAGCGCCATGACGGCGGTGGTAGGCAGCAGAAGCCACCCCGTCGCCGCGCTATCCTGCCCGCGCAGTTCGCCCAGATACAACGGCATCAGCAGGAATGCCGCGCAATAGAAGAAAGCCAGTGCGGCGGTCGCGCACACGGCGAGCGCGAACGGCCGCTGCCGTAACAACGCGAGCCGCAGCACGGGAGCCGCAGCGCGTCGTTCGACCCAGGCCAGCGCGACGCCCGACAGAACGGCGATGAGCAGCAGCCCCAGCGTTGCCGGCGAAGTCCAGCCCCGGTCGGCGCCACGGATCACGGCGCCGAGGCCGCAGGGCAATATCGTCAGCAGCAGGATGACGCCGGGCCAGTCGAAGCGCGCTCGCGCCGATATGACCGCCTCCTGCGTGAGCCGGCCTGCGCAGAGCATGAAGCTCACCACGATCAACGGCACGTTGACGAGGAAGATCCAGCGCCAGCCCAGCGCATCGACCAGCAATCCGCCGGCCACCGGGCCGAGCGCAAGCCCGAGGCCGTTGACGCTGAACAATAGCCCGAGCGCCTTGCCACGCTCCCGCTCGGGGAACATCGCCGCGACCAGCGCAGCCGATGCGGTATAGAGCCCGGCGCAGGCCATGCCCTGCACGGTCCGCCAGATCACCAGCGTGACCAGCCCCGACGCCAGTCCGGCCCCCAGTGACGCGCCGCCGAACACCGCCATGCTCGCGAACATCACCCGGCGCCGGCCGTGGCGATCGGCCAGTTGCCCCACCGGAATGGTGCAACTCGACAGCGCCATCACGAAGGCCGTGACGGCCCATTGCACCTGGTCGATGTCGGCATGAAAAGCCGAACGGATTTCGGGAATGGCGGTATTGACGATGGTGAAGTCGATGCAGCCCAGGAAACTGGCGATGGCGACGCCGGCCAATGCCACCCAGCGCGCTCGGTGCGGCGAACGATACACGGTACGGGACTCCTTTCGTAAGCATGACGACACGGGCCATGCGGAAGGAGAAAATGATATTGAATACATCGAGGCGGCAATTGATAGAATCTTTATCAAGATATGAGACAGGAACGATCAAATTGCCGATCCAGCCGACCGACCGCTTTCAGGGCATCCTCGCGTTCGTCCAGGCGGTGGAGTGTGGAAGTTTCAGTGTCGCCTCGCGCCAGCTGGGGCAATCGCCGTCCAGCGTCGGCAAGGCCGTGGCTCGACTGGAAGAGCGCCTGGGCGTGCGGCTGTTCAAGCGCACGACGCGGCGCATGACGCTGACCGACGAAGGCGAGGCCTATCACGAGAAATGCCTGCGTGCGCTGGCCGAACTGGATCAGGCCGAATCCGCGCTGGCCGAGCGGCACCTGACGCCGACCGGCCGAGTGCGCATCGCATTACCGGTGCTTTATGGCCGCATTCGCGTGCTGCCCGTGCTGAACGGGCTCGCTGAACGTCACGCGGCACTCGATCTGGACATGCTGTTTTCCAATCGCACGGTTGATCTGGTCGAGCAAAACATCGATCTGGCTGTGCGTATCGGCCGGCTGGAGGACAGCACCTCGCAGGTTGCCCGCCCGTTGGGCGAACAAGCGTTGCGGCTGTGCGCCGCGCCCGGGTATCTCGATCGGCGCGGTACGCCGTCGTCGCGGGAAGCGCTCGGCGATCACCATTGCATCGCGCTCCTGCGCGGCGAAGCCGAGGAAGCATGGCAGTTCTCCGGCGATGCGAACCGGGGCAGACGTCAGCCGCGGCAGGCACGCCTGCGCCTGAGCGACGTCGCGGCCGTCAAGGATGCCGTGCTGGCGGGACTCGGGCTGGCACAACTGCCCGGCTGGTTCGTCGAAGACGACATCCGCGCGGGGCGGCTCGTTGCCGTCCTGCCCGACGCGCAACCCGAGCCGCTCCCCATCCATGTGCTCTGGTCGAAGACCACGCGCATGACCGCACGGCTGCGCGTCACGATCGACGCGTTGGTGGAACACCTGTCGCCGCCGCGCGCGGCGCCCGACACCGGCCCCGGCGGTCAGCAAGCGCCCGGACACGGCTGACCCGAACCGGCGAACCCGGAATCGATGTGGAAGGCGTACCGCGCGGAAACGGCTACCGCCTTGCGCTGCCGGGTTCAACCGAACCCTCCTTCCTCCACGTGCACGGGGAACAACCGACGCATCCCTCCGGGTTATTCGGAGCCCGACGCATTCGCCGGAATTTCCGCCGGTGATGCGTGCGCTTGCACGGTTCGCGCGCCGGCGTCGTCGTTGAGCATCGACGACGCCATCAACGCACGGGTATAGGGATGCGACGGCGAATGCAGCACCTGCATCGTCTCGCCCTCCTCGACCACGCGCCCCGCCTTCATCACGATCACGCGATGCGCCATCGCCCGTATCACGGCCAGATCGTGCGTGATGAACAGGTAGCTGAGCCGGTACCGGGCCTGCAGGTTCGTCAGCAGCGCCAGCACCTGCTTCTGGATCGATACGTCGAGGGCGCTGGTCGGCTCGTCGAGCACGAGGAGCTCGGGCTCCACCGCCAGTGCGCGCGCAATCGCGATTCGCTGCCGCTGTCCGCCGGAAAACTCGTGCGGATAGCGCGACATCGCGTCGACCGGCAGCCCGACCTCCTCCAGCAGCGCCGCGACCCGCGGGCGACGCGCGTCGCCCGCCAGCTCCGGCCGATGCAGCGCGAGCCCCTCTCCGACAATCTGCTCGATCGTCATGCGTGGCGACAGCGAGCCGAACGGATCCTGGAACACGACCTGCAGCCGCCCGTACAGTGCACGGCGCCCCGCCTTCGCGCGCAGCGTCGCGAGCGGCAGCCCGTCGATCGCGATCTCGCCGGCCGCCGGTTGCTGCAGGCCAAGCACCGCGGCCGCAAGCGTCGACTTGCCCGAGCCCGATTCGCCGACGATCCCGATCGTCTCGCCACGGCGCAAGCGCAATTGCACGTCATGCACGGCGCGGAACGCGGTCTGCCCGAACACCGCGCGCCAGCCTTTCGCATCGGTCCGGTAGTCGACCGCAAGGCCGCGCACGTCGAGGATCGCCGGTGCGTCGGCCGCGACCGGTTCGATCGCGCGGCGCGGCGCGCTGTCGAGCAGCCGGCGCGTATACGGGTGTCGCGGTGCATCGAACAGCGCGCCGGTTTCGTTCGTTTCGACCAGCACGCCGTGTTCCATCACCGCGACGCGCTGCGCGAAGCGCCGCACGAGGTTCAGGTCGTGCGTGATCAGCAACACGCTCATCCCGCGCGCGCCCGCTTCCTGCGCCTGCAATTCGAGCAGCAGGTCGACGATCTGCTGACGCACGGTCACGTCGAGCGCGGTGGTCGGCTCGTCGGCCAGCAGCAAGCGCGGTCGGCACGCCAGCGCCATCGCGATCATCGCGCGTTGCCGCTGCCCGCCCGACAACTGGTGCGGAAAACTGTCGATGCGCCGCTCCGGCTCCGGAATCCCGGTGCGCCGCAGCAGCGCGATCCCGCGCTCGCGTGCTTCGCCCGGGCGCAGCCCTTCGTGCAGCCGCAGGCTTTCGGCGATCTGCTTGCCGATCGTATACAGCGGGTTGAGCGCGGTCATCGGCTCCTGGAACACCATCGCGATATCGGCGCCGCGAATGCCGCGCATCTGCCGCTCGGTCTTCGTCAGCAAGTCCTCGCCGTCGAACAGCACGCGCCCCGACAGGCTCGCCTGCCGCGCGAGCCTCAGGATCGACAACGCCGTCACGCTCTTGCCCGAGCCCGATTCGCCGACGAGCGCCACCCGCTCGCCGCTCGCGACCGACAGGCTCAGCTCGCGCACGACGGTCCGGTTACCGAACTGTGCGGAGAAACGGTCGAGTTCCAGCAACGGGATCGTCATCATTGGCCTCCGCCGAAGGCGGACCCGCGCGTGCGCGTGTCGAGCGCGTTGCGCAGCGCATCGCCGATAAACGTCAGCAGCAGCAGCGTCACCACCAGCGCCGCAAACGCGGACACCGAGATCCACCACGCATCGAGATTGTTTTTGCCTTGCTTGAGCAGCTCGCCGAGGCTCGGCGTCGGCGGCGGTACGCCGAGGCCGAGGAAATCGAGGCTCGTCAGCGACAGGATCGCCGCGCTCATCCGGAACGGCAGGAACGTGATCACCGGCGTGAGGCTGTTCGGCAGCACGTGGCGCCACATGATCTGCGTGTTGGTCAGCCCCATCGTGCGCGCGGCCTTCACATAGTCGAGCCCGCGGTTGCGCAGGAATTCGGCGCGCACGTAGTCGGACAGCACGAGCCAGCCGAACATCGACAGCAGGATGAACAGCAGCCATAGCGACGGCGTGAAGATCGACGCGAAGATGATCAGCAGGTACAGGTCCGGCAACGCGCTCCAGATCTCGATCAGCCTCTGGCCAACCAGGTCGGTGCGGCCGCCGTAGAAGCCCTGCACCGCGCCCGTCAGCACGCCGATCAGCATGCCTGACGCGGTCAGCGCGAACGCCATCAGCACCGACAGCCGGAACCCGTACAGCAGCCGCGCGAGCACGTCGCGCCCGAACTGGTCGGTGCCGAGCCAGTTGCTCGACGACGGCGGCGCCGGATACGGCCGCGACGCGAAATAGTCGATCGTGTCGTAGCGGTAGCGGTTCGGCGGATAGATCGCGAAATTGCCACGCGCGTCGAGATTCGCGCGGATGGCCGGATCGAGATAATTCGTCTTCGCGGGGAAATCGCCGCCAAACCGCGTCTCGGGATAGTCCGCCACGATCGGGAACGCATAGTGTCCGTCATAACGCAGCACGAGCGGCCGGTCGTTCGACAACACGTCGGCGAACAGGCTGATCGCGAACAGCGACACGAAGATCACGAAGCTCCAGTAGCCGAGCGGCTGCGCGCGGAACCGTCGCCACGTGCGCCGCCACGGCGACGTGGAATGGCCGGCATGTCCGCGCTCAGTGGTCCAGGCGGTTGAATTGGATGCGGGGGTCGACGAGGACATAGCAGACGTCAGCGATGAGTTTGGTCAGGAGACCGATGAGGGTGAACAGGAACAGCGAACCGAGCACGACCGGATAGTCGCGGCGGATCACCGAGTCGTACGACAGTTGCCCCATGCCGTCGAGCGAGAACAGCGTCTCGATCAGCAGGTTGCCGTTCAGGAATGCGCCGACGAATGCGGCCGGCAACCCGGTGAGCAACGGGATCGCCGCGTTGCGCAGCACGTGCTTCCACAGCACGTCACGCTCCGGCACGCCCTTCGCGCGCGCGGTCAGCACGTATTGCCGGCCGATCTCGTCGAGGAACGTGTTCTTGGTGAGGATCGTGACGATCGCGAAGTTGCCGATGACCGACGCCGTCACCGGCATCGCGATGTGCCACAGATAGTCGAGCGCCTTGCCGATCAGCGTCAGGTCGTCGAAGTTGTCGGACGTAAGCCCGCGCATCGGGAACACCTGCCAGAACGTGCCGCCGCCGAACAGCATCAGCAGCAGCACGCCGAGCACGAAGCCCGGCACCGCGTAGCCGGCCAGCACCAGCACGCTCGTCACCGTGTCGAACCGCGACCCGTTGCGCACCGCCTTCGCGATGCCGAGCGGCACCGACACCAGGTACGTGAGGATCACCGTCCACAACCCGAGCGTGATCGACACCGGCAGCTTCGAGCGGATCACGTCCCACACGCGCGCATGCACGAAGTACGACTCGCCAAGATCGAAGCGTGCGTACGCCTTCAGCATCATCCCGTAGCGCACGAGCGGCGGCTTGTCGAAGCCGAACTGCTTGCGGATCTGCTCGATCTGCTGCGCATCGATCCCCTGGCTGCCGTGATAGCCGCCACCGCCGCCGCCCGCTTCGCCACCGTGTGCATTGCCGTGCCGCAATTGCGTGAGCACTTGCTCGACCGGGCCGCCCGGCACGAATTGCGTGACGGCGAACGTGATCGTCACGACGCCGATCAGCGTCGGGATCATCAGCAGCAATCGCCGGAATATATAGGCAATCATCGTTGCGCCCCCGTCAGGTGCCGGAAACCGGTGCAACGCCCGTCGGCCGCTTCCGGTACCAGTAGTTGATGATCCAGTCCTCGTACTGGTAGGAATCCGGAATGACCGCCGGATGCCCGTAATTCGCCTTGTAGGCGATCCGCGCGTTCGGCAGGTAGTACTGAGGCACGATGACGTAAAGGTTGATCAGCACGCGATCGAGCGCGCGCGTCGCGGTTTCGAGATCGTCCAGCGTATTGGCCGCGGATGCCGCGCGAATCAGCGCGTCGACCGCCTTCGAGCGCACGCCCGGATAGTTCTCGGATCCGACCTCGGACGCCGCCGCACTGCCGAAGCGGCGTGCGAGTTCCGCGCCCGGGATCGTGACGGGCGGATAGATGATGGTCGTCATGTCGTACTGAAATTCGTCCATGCGTCGCTGATACAGCGCGCTGTCGAGTTCGTGCAGCGTCGCGTGGATGCCGAGTGTGCCGAGCGCCTGGATGTATGGCAGGATCAGCCGGTCCATGCCCGGCTGGTCGTCGATGATCTCGATCGTCATCGGCGTGCCGTTCGCGTCGCGCAACGCATCGTCATGAAAGTGCCAGCCAGCCTGCGCGAGCAGGTCGCGCGCTTGCTTCAGGTTCGCGCGCAGCGAGTTCGGCGGCAGCGTCGACGGTTGCTGAATCATCGGGCCGAACACCTCCGGCGGCAGCGTCGAGCGGAACGGTTCGAGCAGCGCGAGTTCCTTCCCGCCCGGCATGCCGGATGCCGCGAACGGGCTCGCCTCCCAGAAGCTGTGGGTCCGGCGATACTGCCCGTAGAACATCATCCGGCTCATCCAGTCGAAGTCGAACGCCAGCGAAAGCGCATGCCGCACCCGCACGTCCTGGAACATCGGCTTGCGCATGTTCATCAGGAAGCCCTGCATCTGCGCAGGCCCATCGGGGAATTCACCCCGCTTCAACATGCCGTTGCGAAAATTCTTGCCGACGTAGCGACGCGCCCATTGCGTCGCGCTGTACTCCATCCGCACATCCGTGTCGCCGGCCTTGAACGCCTCGAGCATCGTGTACTGGTCGAGATACAGCTTGAACGACACGCGCGCGAAGCGGTACATGCCACGTCGCGACGGCAGGTTTGCCGCCCAGTAGCGCGGGTTGCGCACGTAGACGATCTCCTTGTCGTTCTTGCGCTGCCCGATCAGGTACGCGCCGCTCGCGATCGGCGGCACGGTCGCGATCTGGTCGAACGACGGTCGCGTGCCGTCTGAGCGCATGCCCCACTTCGGCGAGAACACGGGCAGATCGCCCGCGATCAGCGCGGCGTTGCGTTCGGGGCGCCTGAAGTCGAAGCGCACCGTCTGCGGGTCAACGACGACCGCGCGCCGGATCACCTCGAACTGCGCATTGACGAGCGGCGACGCCTGTCGGCTCGACAGCGTGTCGAACGAGTACTTGACGTCGGCCGCCGTGATCGGGTCGCCGTTCGAGAAGCGTGCGGCCTGATCGATGTGGAACGTCGCCGACAGCCCGTCGGGCGCGACCTGCACGTCGTCGGCGATCAACGCATACTCGGAAGCGAGCTCGTCCCAGCTGCGCTGCATCAGCGTGTCGAACATCAGGTTCCTGATGTCCGGCGCGGCCGAGCCACGCAGCAGGAAAGGATTCAGCGAATCGTAGCTCTGCGCCGTGTCGTAGTTCTGGAAATCGAGTGTGCCGTCGTCCGGCGCGTCGGGGTCCGCGTACGCGAATTGGGTGAATCCCGCGGGATACTTCGGCTGGCCGAACTGCGCGATCGCCGGCGCGGCCAAAGCCCCCCCGGTCGCCATGCCGTACGCGAGCACCGCCGTGCACGCGGCACGCGCCCCGCCGGCCACGATCGCCTGCGCACGCCGCACATGCAACATCAATACTGTCATCATCGGTCTTCGTGTGGTCGCACCGGCACGTAGCCGGCACAATGTCGATTCGAAATACGGGGTGCGTGCCGGCGGTCGCGGCAACGACCGGCGGCACGCGCGGGCTTGGACCGTCAGAACCGGTAGGTCGCGCCGACTTGCGCGAAGCGGCCGATGTACGAGTACAGCGACGAGTCGTAGCCGGTCTGGTAGCTCGAGTTCATGTAGACCGGATCGAACGGAGGGGCGCGATTGAAGATGTTGTCGATGCCCGCATAGATCGTCCAATGCTTGATGCCGGTATAACTGACCATCAGGTTGAACTGGCTATACGACGCCACGCTGCCTTCCATGTTTGGATACTGGCCCGGCGACAGGATCGCCTGCGTGTACGGGCCCGTATACATCCAGGTCAGCGTCGCGTTCCACTTGCTCTGATAGTTCCAGCTCAGGCTCGTGTTGCCTTTCCAGCGCGGGAAGCTGCCGCCGAACGGCTGGTTGAGCGAACCGTTGTTGCCCGCGAAGTCGGTGCTCACGCCGCCGACCGGCATCTTGAAGTGCCACACGTAGGCCCAGTCGCCCGACAGCGTGAACGTCCCGATTCTGGTGGGTACCGACTGGCGGAAGGTGGTTTCGAAACCATCCGTGTCCAGCGATGACAGGTTCTGGAACGGCATCAGCACGTACGCGATCGAGCCATTCGCGTTGCGCACCACTTGCGACGGATCGTTCTGGTTGACGCTCTGCTGGATGTCCGCCGTGCCGATCACATTGTCGATGTGGATCTTGTACCAGTCGAAGCCGATATCGGTATTACGGGTCGGCGACAGCTGGAAACCCACGTTGTAGTTCTTCGTGCGTTCCGGCTGCAGGTTGCGGTTGCCGGCCTGCACTTCCTCGACCAGGCCGTACGCGCCCGGATTGTTCGGATCGTGCGGATCGACCGCGCCCTGTGCGCTGAAGCTGCGCGACGAGGTGTTCTCGATCAGCGTCGGCGCGCGGAAACCCCGGTTGTACGAACCGTACATCGTCAGCTCGCGAACGGGCTGGAAACGCAACGCGAAACGCGGCGAGAACGCACCGCCGAAGTCGCTGTAGTGGTCGTAGCGGCCCGACTGGCTGAAGGTGAGGTTTTTCAGGATCGGAATATCGACCTGATAGTAGATCGCCGCGACATTGCGCTGGCCGTTCGCCGACTGCAGCGCCGGCGTAATGAACGTCCCGTCCTGGTAGCCCGCGCCCGTGCCGACGTATTGGCTCTGGTGCATGAACTGCGCACCGAGCCCCAGACCGACGTTGCCCGTGGGCAGTTTGAACAGCGTGGGGGTCGACAGCGTCGCGTCCAGCGCGTCCATCTTCGTGATCGCCTGCGAAGAGGTGCTGCCGTAGAGACCCGCGAGGCCATTCGGCGTGCTCGACGGGTTGGCGAAGTTGAACCCGCCGTTCTGCACGATGTTCTGCAGCGCGTTCGCATTGATCAGGTTCGAGAACGTGTTCGAGACCGTGTCCTGCGAATGCGTATAGGCGGCCGACCAGTCGACGTCCCCGACGTACGGCGCGATGAAGGTGCCCTTCACGCCGGTCGCGGCACGCCAGAAGTTCGCGCTGGTCCGCACCGACTGCGCGTTCGGAAACGAGTACACGAGCTTCGACGGCACGCCGAAAGGGTTGTACGGGTTGCTCGCCGGCACCACGTTCGAGATCGGGCGCAGGCCGCCGGTTGCCGGATCGAATGCTTGCGTGTTGTTGCCGAGCCCCCCGACGAAGTTGTTGGTGTTCGTCGTATTGTTGCTTTCCCACAGATCGGCGAAGGCCTGCATCGAATCGCTGATCTTGAAGTCGCCGTGCACCTTCGCGCTCAAGCGTTCAGTCCAGGGCGACAGCGAAGTCGCGTAGGCGGTGTTGGTCTGGCAGATCGTGCCCGGCCCGTTGATGCGTGCAGTGGCACTGCCGGCGATCGGGGATCCGCCCCACGGACACGTGCCGAGCGGCACGCGGGCGCCGGTCGGGTCGCGCCAGTACGACGGCGACTGGTTGAACAGCCCGCCCGGGAAATTCGAGAAATTCTGGTTTTGCGTGGTGTCGCGATCCGCAGCCGACACACCGTTGAAGCGGTAGAGACTCGCGGCGGCAGTCACGTTGAAGCGGTCCGCGTTGAGATCGCCGAAGCCGCCGAGGATGCTGAATTTGGTGGTACCCGCCCCGCCGCCGTTCTGGGTCGCACCGCCGTAGCTGCCGTCGAGCTGCAGGCCCTGGAAGTTTTTCTTGGTAATGATGTTGACCACGCCCGCGATTGCGTCCGAGCCATACTGCGACACCGCGCCGGTCTTGACGATCTCGATCCGGTCGATGATGTTCAGCGGCAGCGTGTTCAGGTCGAAGAACTGGTCCGTTACGTTCGTCGCGAACGCATAGGGGGCGACGCGCTGGCCGTCTATCATGACCAGCGTGTACTTCTCGGACAGGCCGCGCAATGCAATGCCGGCGCCACCGGGAGCGAAGCTGTTCGTCGTGCCTTCCGCCCAGCTGCTCGCCGAATTCGCGGACGTGCTGCGCAGGAAGTCGGCCACACTGTTCTGGCCGCTCGCCTCGATGTCTTTCGCCGTGACGGTCTGGACCTGGTTGAAGCCGACCTTGTCCGCGCTGCGGATCAGCGAACCCGTCACTTCGAAGCGCTTGATCTGCGCGACCTTGTTCTTGTGTTGCGCCGCCGTGTCCCCGCCGGCGCCGGCCGCGGGCGCCTCCTGCGCAACCGCGTCCGCGACCGCTGCCCCCCCGGGCGACGGCTGGCTCTGCGCGAATGCCGGTGCTGCCAGCGTGGCCGTCAGCGCCATTTCCGCCCAGATCATCCTCTTGATAGCCAACGCCAAAGCTCTCTGCTTCATCTTGCCCCACTCGTTCATCAGTAAGAACCCGCCGGTTTTGCGCTGGATCGCGTGAATCCTTGCCCGCTTCCGGGCGTCTGCATACCGGTCCCCGTTATTGCCGACCTGCCACCTGCACACCTTCGAACTCACTCGCCAAGCGGCGCGTATGGCACGTACTCCACGCGTTTCCGTCTGCGTCGCTCGGTGTCGCTCGGTGTCGCTCGGTGTCGAACAACCGGAACGGCGGGCGTGAAGAACGTGTGTGTGCTTGTTCTCGTCCTTCCACCCCGATGCGGCCATCCCGGCCGCGCACCTTGCCCGTCCCCTCGACAAACAATCAGTAATCCTTATGTAAGCATCCGTCAGAACGGACGCATTTTCTTGTTCTCTCAGGCGCCGGCCGGCGCACCGAACCAGACGACCACCGCTTCTTCGCTGGCCGCATTGCTCCACATCTGGACCGGAGGCGATTCGTAATGCGCGGTCTCGCCCGCTCTCAGCACGACGGTGCGGTCGTCCATCGTCAGCTCGAGCTCGCCGTTCATCACGTAGAGGAACGCCTCTCCCGCATAGGCCGCGCCTTCAGGCGCGGCCTGGCCGCCCGGGATCCGGAGCAACCGGGCATCCAGCTTCGTTCCGCTCGCCAGGTGCGAAAGCTGCGCAAACGCGCTCGCGAGCGACTCGACGCCGACGTGCTGCGCCGATTCGCATTGGCACGCCGGCGGCGCACCGGACGTCGAACCGACGAAGTGGTCGATCGTGACGCCCAGCGCCTTGGCGATCCCGACCAGCGTCGCGATCGACGGCATCGCGCGCCCGCGTTCGATCTGCGACAGGAACGGCTTCGAGATGCCGGCCGCCGCCGCGGTCACATACAGCGTGAGCTTGAGCTGCCGTCGCAGCATGCGAATCTTATTTCCCATCGACGTGGCAACAAGCATCGATTCATCGGAAGGCGAAATCATAGTGAGGCACGAACCCGTAGTCGAAACTGCTTGATGAATACGCTCCCCCGGTCAACGTGATCGCAGCCCGCTTGCGGCGAAACTGCGCCCCGGCGAAAACCTGGGTCGCGCGGCGAACATTCGATGTTACGGCTTTCCGGTTTTTTGCATCGCATCGATACATTCGCACTCCACATCAATAGGAACGGGTTCCGATTTCACCGATTCAGCCAGCCTGTCACCGGATCGCCATGCCTCGCCATGCGCGGCGCCCGGCGCTTCCCGGCGTGGCCTTCCTGCGTGACCGGAGCATTCGCGCGCGCGCCGGCATCACGGCATGTACTGCTCGTTTCCAATCAGGCCGATCTTGGTCGCACCGACGCGCTGCGCACTCGCCAGCACGCCGGCGACCGCCTTGTACGGCGCGAGCTTGTCCGGCCGCAGACGGATCTCCGCCTGCACGGGTTCCCTCGCGACCTGCCCGAGCTTCAGTTCGAGCGCTGCGCGATCCGGCACCCTCGTGCCGTTCCAGGTCGTCGCGCCGTCGGGCGCGATATCGATCTGCACGACCTCGGGCGGCTTTGCCGGCGGCGGCGGATTGCCGACCGGCAGATCCATCCTGACCGAGTGCATCTGGATCGGGATCGTAATGATCAACATGATCAGCAGCACCAGCATCACGTCGATCAGCGGCGTGGTGTTGATGTCGACCATCACGTCCGGCTCGCCGCCACCCGAAGATACGTTCATGCCCATCGTCGACTCCTACCCGCCGCGCGCCGGCGGCTCGGTGATGAAAGAAACCTTGGCGATACCCGACCGCTCGCACGCGGTGACCACGCGCCCGATGAACTCGTAGCGCGTATTCTCGTCACCGCGCACGTGCACGTCGGGCTGCGGCGACATCTGCGAGATGCCCTTCAGCTTCGCGAGCAACGTCGGGCCGTCCACATGCGTTTCGCCCCAGAAGAATGCCCCGTCGCGATTCACCGCGATCTCGACGCTTTTCGGCGTCGTCTGCAACGGCTGCACCGTTTCCTTCGGCAGCTCCAGCGGAATCGTGTGAGTCACGACCGGGATCGTGATCAGGAAAATGATCAGCAACACCAGCATCACGTCGACGAGCGGCGTCGTGTTGATGTTCGCGATCACGTCGTCGTTGTCGTCCTGTCCGACGCTCATGGCCATCGCGCACCCCCGCCCGCGTCAGTGCACGAGCGACGCGGCCGCCGCACCGGCGGCCCGCACCGGACGCTTGCTGCCCGCGAGCAGCACCGTATGCAGCTGCGCGCCGAAGTTGCGCACGCGCTCCATTACCGACTTGTTGCGGCGAACCAGGAAGTTGTACCCGAGCACGGCCGGCACGGCGACCGCCAGCCCGATCGCCGTCATGATCAGCGCCTCGCCGACCGGGCCCGCGACCTTGTCGATCGACGCCTGCCCGGCGATGCCGATGGCCGTCAGCGCGTGATAAATGCCCCACACGGTGCCGAACAGACCGACGAACGGCGCGGTCGAGCCCACCGTCGCAAGGAACGCCAGGCCGTCCTGCAGCCGGTTCGACACGTTGGTCATCGCGCGCTCGACCGAAACGTCGATCCACGTATTGCGGTCGACCGCCTCGAGCAGCGCTTCGTCGTGATGCTCGCCGGCCTCGATCGCGGTCTCGGCGATGAAGCGGAACGGCGACGCCTCGTCGAGCAGGCTCGCGCCGGCCGCCAGCGACGGCGCCGACCAGAGCTGCTCGTCCGCGAGCTTCGCGCGCCGGTTCGCGCGAAACTGCTCGAGGAACTTGGCGATCATGATGTACCAGCTGCCCATCGACATGATCACGAGCAGAATCAGCACGAATCGCGCGACGAAATCGCCGTTCTTCCACAGCGCGCCGAGCCCGTACGGATTCTCGACGGCCTGCGTCGCCGCCGGCGCGGGCGGCGGCGACGGCTCGTCCGCG
>NZ_JAAGPG010000156.1:0-461 GCF_017104665.1 Burkholderia sp. Se-20378
GAAAAAAAAAAAAACAACTCTAACAACGAAATTACTACAGTACTAGTTACATGAAAAATCTAATAGAAATGACAACTAGATGAATATACAAGTTAACGCACATATATCAGTATGCTATCAACTCGTCTAGATATCAAACACAACTGAACTCATATAACATCATTGTCTAGTATGATACATACCACCATCAATAACAGCAACCGTCCTCAGACTCATGCACCATGTGTACAATCTAACATTCTAGAGCAGGTCGTATGTCAGTTATAGATTAGTTTAGTCACTCGTAAGTGAACAGTGTCTGCTGTGCTGTATGTACGTATTAGTGGTTGTGCATATCTAATCTGCGTAACATGTCACAGCGGTTGCGTATTGTACTTGTGTAGCCATTTCTTATTATTTGTATTGTTTATTGTCTCATTTTCTTGGTTTCTACGCAACCTTTTTGTTTTTTTTTTTTTTTT
>NZ_JAAGPG010000157.1:0-15954 GCF_017104665.1 Burkholderia sp. Se-20378
CCATCCGCGTGAAGGCGAATTCGTCGCGCGCCCGGCGTGCATCGGCGGCGACGACGCTCATGTCGCGCACCTCGGTCGTCACGTTGTGCGACGGCGTCTTGCCGTGCGCGTGGCACGCCGCGGCGATTTCCAGCTTCGCGCGGCGCACGAGCGGGTGCTCGAACTGGCCGGGCGAGCGCATCGCGGAATCGGGAATCGCGCCATGGTGCGCGGAGACGAAATCCATCAGCCCGAAGCTCAGCGTGCCGACCGTCGGCAGCGCGGCGAGGGCGGCCGCATGCGCGAGCGCGCCGTGCGTCTCGACCAGCACGTCGACCGGAATCGCCTGCGCGATGCCCAGCTCGCGGCGCGTGCCTTCGATGAACGCGGTCATTTCGGCTGCGTCGGCGGCACTCGCGATCTTCGGGAGCGTGATGTAGGCGGGGGCGCGCGACGCACGCAGCACGGTGCGCACGTCGTCGCGCCAGTGCGGGTGGGAGAAGTCGTGGATACGGACGCCGACGCGGCCGAAGCGGTTCTCGTCGCTGCCGAGGATGTCGGTGACGAGTGCCGCATGCGCGGCTTCCTGGCCGACGGCCGCACCGTCTTCGCAGTCGAGCGTGATGTCGAACACGGGGCCCAGCTCGGCCTGCAGCGCGAGCGACTTGCGCATCAGCTTTTCGCTGCCCGCGTAGTGATCACAGCAGGGCAGGATCGCGGGCGGGGACGCCCCGTCGTACAGCACTTGTGCAGGAGTGAGCGCGGCCATCTCGTCTACGTCAGGGAAGCGGGTCAACGTGGAGAAAATCGGATTCGGGCGCGTTCTGGGCCGGTGCGCGGCGGGCGCGGGGCGGCAAAACGTGCGCGGATCGGATCGGGCGGCCGGGCCGGCGGCATGCCGGCCCGGGCCGAAACCGGGCTGCCCGAGGGCCGCCCGGCAATACGCGTGATGCTTAGTTCTTCAGCAGGTGGGCGACGCCATCGCGCTCTTCGAGCAGCTCGGCCAGCGTGCCGTCCATCTTCTCGCGCGAGAACGCGTCGATTTCGAGGCCTTCGATGCGCTTGTACTCGCCGTTTTCGCAAACGACCGGCACGCCGTAGATGATGTCTTCGGGGATGCCGTACGAGCCGTCCGACGGGATGCCCATCGTGACCCACTTGCCGTTCGTGCCGAGGACCCAGTCACGCACGTGGTCGATCGCTGCGTTCGCTGCCGACGCTGCCGACGACAGGCCGCGCGCTTCGATGATCGCCGCGCCGCGCTTGCCGACGGTCGGGATGAACGTGTCGCGGTTCCACACGTCGTCGTTGATCAGCTTCAGCAGCGATTCGCCTTCGGCGGTCGCGAAGCGGAAGTCGGGGTACATCGTCGGCGAGTGGTTGCCCCACACGGCGAGCTTCTCGATCGATGCGACCGGCTTGCCCGACTTCGCTGCGAGCTGCGACAGCGCGCGGTTGTGGTCGAGGCGCAGCATGGCCGTGAAGTTCTTCTTCGGCAGATCCGGTGCCGACTTCATCGCGATGTAGGCGTTCGTGTTCGCCGGGTTGCCGACGACCAGCACCTTCACGTCGCGGCTTGCGACTTCGTTCAGCGCAGCGCCCTGAACCGTGAAGATTTCGGCGTTTGCCGACAGCAGGTCCTTGCGCTCCATGCCCTTCGAGCGCGGACGTGCGCCGACCAGCAGTGCGACGTCGGCATCCTTGAATGCGACCTTCGGATCATCGGTGATCACGACGCCCGACAGCAGCGGGAACGCGCAATCGTCGAGTTCCATCACGACGCCTTTGACGGCGCCTTGGGCTTGCGGGAGGTCGAGCAGTTGCAGGATGACCGGCTGGTCCTTGCCGAGCAGGTCGCCGTTCGCGATGCGGAACAGCAGGGAGTAAGCGATTTGACCTGCGGCGCCGGTGACGGCAACACGCTTTGCGGGCTTAGCCATTGAAAATCTCCAGGACGGGTAAAGCGTTGGACACTCGCGAAAACGCCATTCTATGCGCGTTGTGCGGAGTGTTGCATTGAAGCAGGGCGGAGGACTCGCGACGGCAGACGCGGTGAACCTGGAGACGGCCGTGGCACGTAGCCGGGGACGCGCTTTTGCACCCGCGAACCCTTGCTCGACCCGGAGTGTAGGAGCCGTCTCGCTCAAAGTCAAACGGTATCATATGTCTTATATAAGACAGATGTTTTGCGGAAATTGAGTGGACTTAAAAGTGCGGTTTGTGATGAAATGCGCGCCATGACATCGAACCAGGCGAATACCGCGAATCAGACCGGCGCAGGCGGCCCAGGGCAGCCGGGCGCGAGCGATCCCGCATCTTCGCCTGCGGCTGCTCCGTCGCCGACGTTCAGCCCGTTATACCAGCAGATTAAGTCATTAATCACGCAAAGTCTCGAAACCGGTGAGTGGAAGCCGGGCGAGATCATCCCGAGCGAGGTGGAGCTCGCGGCCCGCTACAAGGTCAGCCAGGGCACCGTCCGCAAGGCGATCGACGAGCTGGCCGCCGAAAACCTCGTGGTCCGGCGGCAGGGCAAGGGTACTTTTGTTGCAACGCACAATGAGGATCGCGCGCAGTTCCGCTTCCTGCGGCTGCTGGCCGACGACGGTGCCGAGCATCCGCACGTGAGCCGCCTGCTCGAATGCCGGCGCCTGCGCGCGCCGGCCGAGATCGCGCGGCAGCTCGACCTGAAGCCGGCCGATCCCGTCGTGCAGGTGCGCCGCCTGCTGGAATTCGAGAACGAAGTGACGGTGCTCGACGAGATCTGGCTGCCGGGCGCGATGTTCCGCGGGCTTACGTTCGAGCGGCTGAGCGAGTACAAGGGGCCGCTCTACGCGATGTTCGAGACGGAGTTCGGCACGCGGATGATCCGCGCGACGGAAAAGATCCGCGCGGTGGCGGCGGAGCCGGCGGTGGCCGACCTGCTGCACGTGCCGGCAGGTTTTCCTTTGCTGTCGGTCGAGCGCGTGTCCTATACATACGGAGACCGGCCGGTGGAAGTGCGTCGCGGCTGGTATGTCACAACCGGGTACTACTATCAGAATGACTTGAGCTGACGGTGTATCGGCTCAAGCCGAGTGCGTTCGCGTTCCCCACGTTCGCGAAGCACGTTTCGGGCCGCCTTTGTTCTTGTTCGCGCAACTATCCAGAGCAGACTTTCGCTGCAGCGCGATATAAAAAGGCGCTAAAATCGCGGATTAGTGTGACAACATAGTAGGGGTCTAGCATGACTGATGCAGTAAGAAAGCCGAGGCCGGAATACCGGAACATCGGATTCGGCGATATCACGATGAAATATCGCATGCCGCTGGCAGCGATATTGTCGATTCTCCATCGAGTCAGCGGCGCGCTGCTGTTCTTGTTCCTGCCGTTCCTGCTGTTCCTCTTCGACCAGAGCCTCACGTCCGAGCTCAGCTTCGAAGTATTCAAGGCTTTCCTCTCCAACATCATCGTCAAGCTGATCGTCCTCGCACTGTCGTGGGCCTTCTTCCACCATTTCTGCGCCGGCATTCGCCACCTGCTGATGGACGTCAACCACGACGCCGTCACGAAGGAAGGCGGCAAGCGGACGGCAGTCGTCGTCTTTGTCGTCTCGATCGCCCTGACGATCGCCATGGCACTCAAACTGTTCGGAGCATTCTAAGAAAATGGCAGCCAATAACCGAATCGGCTCGAAGCGCCTCGTCGTCGGCGCACATTACGGCCTGCGCGACTGGCTTGCGCAGCGCGTTACCGCCACGATCATGGCGGTCTACACGGTCATTCTGCTCGTCCTGTTCTTCGGCGCGCACGATTTCTCGTATGAAGGCTGGGCATCGATCTTCGCCGCGCAATGGATGAAGCTCGCCACCTTCGTGATGCTGCTTTCCCTCTTCTACCACGCATGGGTCGGCGTGCGCGACATCTGGATGGACTACGTGAAGCCCGTCGGTGTGCGCCTGCTGCTGCAATCGCTGACCATCGTCTGGCTGCTCGCATGTGCGGGCTACGCCGCGCAGATTCTCTGGAGAGTGTAAAGAATGGCTGCAATCAAAACTAACCTCCCGCGCCGCAAGTTCGACGTGGTGATCGTCGGCGCGGGCGGCTCCGGCTTGCGCGCAGCGCTGCAACTGTCGCGCGCGGGCCTGTCGGTCGGCGTGCTGTCGAAGGTGTTCCCGACGCGTTCGCACACGGTGGCCGCGCAGGGTGGTATCGGTGCGTCGCTCGGCAACATGAGCGAAGACAACTGGCACTTCCACTTCTACGACACGATCAAGGGCTCCGACTGGCTCGGCGACCAGGACGCGATCGAATTCATGTGCCGTGAAGCGCCGAACGTCGTGTACGAACTCGAGCACTTCGGCATGCCGTTCGACCGTAACGCGGACGGCACGATCTACCAGCGCCCGTTCGGCGGCCATACCGCGAACTACGGCGAGAAGCCGGTCCAGCGCGCATGCGCGGCCGCCGACCGTACCGGTCACGCGCTGCTGCACACGCTGTACCAGCAGAACGTCGAAGCGAAGACGCAGTTCTTCGTCGAATGGATGGCGCTCGACCTGATCCGCGACGCGGAAGGCGACGTGCTCGGCGTGACGGCCCTCGAGATGGAGACGGGTGACGTCTACATCATGGAAGGCAAGACGACGCTGTTCGCGACGGGCGGCGCAGGCCGGATCTTCGCGGCATCGACCAACGCGTTCATCAACACCGGCGACGGCCTCGGCATGGCTGCGCGTTCGGGCATCGCGCTGCAGGACATGGAGTTCTGGCAGTTCCACCCGACCGGCGTGGCCGGCGCGGGCGTGCTGATCACCGAAGGCGTGCGCGGCGAAGGCGGTATCCTGCGCAACGCGAACGGCGAGCGCTTCATGGAGCGCTACGCACCGACGCTGAAGGATCTGGCGCCGCGTGACTTCGTGTCGCGTTCGATGGACCAGGAAATCAAGGAAGGCCGCGGCGTGGGTCCGAACAAGGATCACGTGCTGCTCGACCTGTCGCACATCGGCGCCGAGACGATCATGAAGCGTCTGCCGTCGATCCGCGAAATCGCGCTGAAGTTCGCGAACGTCGACGCGATCAAGGAACCGATCCCGGTCGTCCCGACGATCCACTACCAGATGGGCGGCATCCCGACCAACATCCACGGCCAGGTCGTCGGCACGACGCGTGGCGGTCACAAGGATCCGGTCAACGGCTTCTACGCAGTGGGCGAGTGCTCGTGCGTGTCCGTGCACGGCGCGAACCGCCTCGGCACGAACTCGCTGCTGGACCTCGTGGTGTTCGGCCGTGCGGCCGGCAACCACATCGTCGAGCACGTGAAGAACCAGAAGGAACACAAGCCGCTGCCGGCCGATGCAGGCGAATTCTCGCTGGCACGCCTGGCGAAGCTCGACAAGTCGACCTCGGGTGAGTACACGCAGGACGTCGCGAACGACATCCGCGCAACGATGCAGAAGCATGCAGGCGTGTTCCGCACGTCGGCGCTGCTGAAGGAAGGCGTCGAGCAGATGGCCGGCCTGGCGTCGCGCGTGGAAAACATCCACCTGAAGGACAAGTCGAAAGTGTTCAACACCGCGCGCGTCGAAGCGCTCGAGCTGGAGAACCTGATCGAAGTTGCTCGCGCAACGATGGTGTCGGCGGAAGCGCGCAAGGAAAGCCGTGGCGCACACGCCCACAGCGACTACGAACACCGCGACGACGAGAACTGGCTGCGCCACACGCTGTGGTACAGCGAAGGCGATCGCCTCGACTACAAGCCGGTTCAAATGAAGCCGCTGACGGTCGAATCCGTGCCGCCGAAGCCGCGCACGTTCTAAGCCGAGTCAAAGGAATCCGAAATGGCAAAACGCATTTTTGAAGTCTACCGCTACGATCCGGACAAGGACGCAGCGCCGCGCATGCAGACGTACGAACTCGAGCTCGAGCACGAGCGCATGCTGCTCGACGCACTGGTGAAGCTGAAGGCAGTGGACGAGACGCTGTCGTTCCGCCGTTCGTGCCGTGAAGGCGTGTGCGGTTCGGACGCGATGAACATCAACGGCAAGAACGGTCTCGCGTGCCTGACGAACCTGAACGACCTGCCGCAGAAGATCGTGCTGCGTCCGCTGCCGGGCCTGCCAGTCGTGCGTGACCTGATCGTCGACATGACGCACTTCTTCAACCAGTACCACTCGATCAAGCCGTACCTGATCAACGACGCGCCGCCGCCGGAGAAGGAACGCCTCCAGTCGCCGGAAGAGCGCGACGAGCTCGACGGCGTGTACGAGTGCATTCTGTGCGCGAGCTGCTCGACGTCGTGCCCGAGCTTCTGGTGGAACCCGGACAAGTTCGTCGGCCCGGCCGGCCTGCTGCAGGCTTACCGCTTCATCGCGGACAGCCGCGACACCGCCACCGGCGAGCGTCTCGACAACCTGGAAGACCCGTACCGTCTGTTCCGTTGCCACACGATCATGAACTGCGTCGACGTTTGCCCGAAGGGCCTGAACCCGACGAAGGCGATCGGCAAGATCAAGGAACTGATGGTCCGCCGCGCTGTTTAAGTCGAGATGAGCGATTCGCATCAATCCGACCCGCACCGTCGCGCACGCCTCCGCTGGCGTGCGCGACGGGGTCTGCTGGAAAACGACATCATTTTCGAGCGTTTCTTCAGCAGATACGAGCATGACCTCACCGATGCAGACGTAGGCGCGTTGTCGCGCCTGCTCGATCTGAGCGACAACGACCTGATGGACTTGCTCCTCGCGCGCAAGGAACCAGAAGGCGACCTAGACAGCCCGGACATTCACCGGCTGTTGGAGATGCTGCGCAACGTGTAACGCGTTACGCCCGTTATCGAATCCCGTTTCTTTATTTCGATTGAGGATGTGCCATGACTCCGTCTGATGTTAAAGCCACGCTATCGTTCAGCGACAACTCGCCGAGCGTCGAACTGCCGATCTACAAGGGCACGATGGGCCCGGACGTAATCGACATCCGCAAGCTGTACGGCCAGACCGGCAAGTTCACGTACGACCCGGGCTTCATGTCGACGGCAGCTTGTAATTCGGCGATCACGTACATCGACGGCGACAAGGGCGAGCTGCTGTACCGTGGCTACCCGATCGACAACCTCGCGCAAAACGCGGACTTCCTCGAAAGCTGCTACCTGCTGCTGAAGGGTGAACTGCCGAACGCAGCGCAGAAGAAGGAATTCGTCGATACCGTCACGAAGCACACGATGGTGCACGAGCAGATGCACTTCTTCTTCCGTGGCTTCCGTCGCGACGCGCACCCGATGGCGATCCTGGTCGCTGCAGTCGGCGCGCTGTCCGCGTTCTACCACGACTCGCTCGACATCAACGATCCGCGTCACCGTGAAGTGTCGGCGATCCGCATGATCGCGAAGCTGCCGACGCTCGTCGCGATGGCATACAAGTACAGCATCGGTCAGCCGTTCGTGTACCCGAAGAACTCGCTGTCGTACAGCGCGAACTTCATGCACATGATGTTCTCGAACCCGTGCGAAGAGTACAAGGTCAACGACGTGCTCGTCCGCGCACTCGACCGTATCCTGATCCTGCACGCAGACCACGAGCAGAACGCATCGACGTCGACCGTCCGTCTGGCCGGCTCGTCGGGCGCGAACCCGTTCGCCTGTATCGCGGCTGGTATCGCATGTCTGTGGGGCCCGGCGCACGGTGGTGCGAACGAAGCCGCACTGAACATGCTCGAGCAGATCGGTTCGCCGGACAACATCCCCGAATTCATCAAGCAGGTGAAGGACAAGAATTCGGGCGTGAAGCTGATGGGCTTCGGTCACCGCGTGTACAAGAACTACGACCCGCGTGCGAAGCTGATGCGCGAAACGTGCTACGAAGTGCTGAACGAACTGGGCCTGCACGACGACCCGCTGTTCAAGCTCGCGATGCAGCTCGAGAAGATCGCGCTGGAAGACGAATACTTCGTGTCGCGCAAGCTGTACCCGAACGTCGACTTCTACTCGGGCATCGTTCAGCGCGCGCTGGGCATCCCGACGTCGATGTTCACGTGTATCTTCGCGATGGCACGTACGGTCGGCTGGATCGCACAGTGGAACGAAATGATCGGCGATCCGGAACAGAAGATCGGCCGTCCGCGTCAGCTGTTCATCGGCGATACGCCGCGCGAAGCGAAGCCGCTCAACGCACGTTAAGTCGTGCGCCGCGCGAACGGCCGGCAGGCCGCTCGCGTCGGGCGATCGCAACGCCACGACACCCCGACGGGTCATCCCGTCGGGGTGTTTTCATTTGTGCGGCCGGGGTTCGCCCGGGCCGGCGCGGCGCTCAAGCGACGGCGGACGCGTGTCGAGTGCGGGCGCGTGGCCGTGCTGCACGAAGAACTGCCGGTATGCGCCGGGTGTCATCCCGCGCGCGGCGAGGAACTGGCGGTTGAAATTCGCGGCATTCGGAATGCCGCAGCGCGCGCCCACGGTCGCGATCGGCCAGTCGGTGCCGACGAGATGGCGGCACGCGTGTGCGAGCCGCAGCCGCTGCACGTAGCGGCCGACACTTTCGCCGAGATGCCGGACGAACAGCCGCTGCAAAGTGCGTTCGGACATGTGCGCAGCGGCGGCGAGCGCGTCGATGCGCAGCGGTTCGTGGAAGTGCCGGTCGATCGCGTCGAGTACGCGATCGAGGCGTTCGGCTTCGGGGGCGGCAGTGTCGGTGTGTGGCGTCGTGCCGTCAGCCCGACCGTACGCGTGCGCGGTGGCGAGCGGCTCGCCGCCGGCTTCCGCGAGACCGGCGAGCGTGTCGAGCGCGGCCGCGAGCCGTATGCGTGGCGACGGATCGAGCAACTGCGGCAACCGTGCGCGCATCGCGCGGGCGGCTGCCGCATCGAAGCGCAGGCCCGGTGCGGCGCGCCTCAGCAGTGAGCGCAGCGGCGCGTATTCGGGGCAACAGTCGGCCAGCCGCCGCGCCCAGTCGCCGTCGAACCAGATGACGAGCGCGACTTCGGGCGCCTCGCGATCGATGCGCGCGTTCGACGACCAGGTATGCGGCAGGTTGGGCGGCACGAGCACCAGATCGTCGTCCGCGTAGTGCGCGACGTGATCGCCGATGAAGCGCCGGCCGCGGCTGTTGAGCGTCAGCGTCAGCTCGTATTCGGGATGGCGATGCCACTCGAACGGGATGCGTGCGAGCTGGCGATGATAGACGCGGATCGAACAGCCGGGGGCGAACGTCACGTGCTCGTACTGCGGTTTCATGGCGGCCTCCGGGTGAGCGCCGGCATCGCGCCGTGGCATGATCGTGAGCGATCGTCACGACGGAGCGATGCCATGTTTTCACATGTTTGCGTGGGGGTGACCGACACCGCGCGCGCCTACGATTTCTACGCGCCGCTATTCGCGGAACTGGGGTTGCGCCTGAAATTCCGCGAACCGGACGGCTGGTCGGGCTGGATGCCGGCCGACACCGACCGGCCGCTGTTCTTCTTCGGCCAGCCGCTCGACGGCCGCGCGCCCGAACCGGGCAATGGCCACACGATCGCGTTCGATGCGCCGACCCGCGCGCAGGTCGATCGCTGCCACGCGCTCGCGCTGCGTCACGGCGGCACCTGCGAAGGGCCGCCGGGCCTGCGGCCGGACTATCACCGCGACTACTACGGCGCCTATTTCCGCGATCCGGACGGCAACAAGCTGTGCGTGGTCTGCCACCGTCCGGCGTGACGCACGGTGTCCGGATTATATCGATAGTTGGCTGGATAGTGGTGATGCCGGCCGAGCATCGGCCTTACGCTGACAGCACATCACGACACCTGTCAGCGAGGAGACCACGATGCAACTGACGATTGACGACCTGCCTGCCGCCATTCGCGACGCGAAAAGGGGGCTGCGCGCCGACCTGCCCAATTACGCGGCCACGTTTCGCGAACTGGAGGGCGATATCGCGCGCCAGGTCGACGCGATCCGGCGTGCGCATGCGCATGGCCATGACGTGATTCCGGTGGTGCCGTTCGCGGACATCGCGGGCGGGGCCGTCGATCCGCAAGCGATGGCTGCGATCCGCACGCATGGCGCGGTCGTGATCCGTGGCGTATTCGATGCGCGGCAGGCGCGCGACTGGAATGACGAGATCGGCGCCTATCTGGACGTGAACCGCTTCGCCGACCGCCTGCACGCACGCGCTGAGGACCGCTATTTCGGCAACCTCGCGTCGGGCAAGCCGCAGATCTACGGCGTCTACTGGTCGAAGCCGCAGGTGGCTGCGCGCCAGTCGCCTGCGCTGACCCAGGCGCGCGTGTTCCTGAACCGCCTGTGGCGGCACGCGGGCGGCGGGCGCACGCACTTCGATCCCGAGCAGGTGCCGGCCTATGCGGACCGGATTCGTCGCCGCCCGCCCGGCTCGACGTCGCTCGGGCTGTCGCCGCACGTCGACGGCGGTTCCGTCGAACGCTGGCTCGGCGCGAATTTCCGGCAGGTCTACCGTCATGTGCTGGCCGGCCGCTGGCGCGATTACGACCCGTTCGATGCGGCGTTCCGTCCGGACGTCGAGGAGATCCCGTCGCCGGCCGTGTGCTCGATGTTCCGCACGTTCCAGGGCTGGACGGCACTGACGCCGCAGGGGCCCGGCGACGGCACGCTGCAGTTGATCCCGGTCGCGAACGCGATGGCCTACGTCGTGCTGCGCGCGCTGCAGGACGATGTCGCCGACGACGACCTGTGCGGCGCGCGTCCGGGCCGTGCGTTGTCGATCCGGCCCGAATGGCACGCGCTGCTGCTCGACGCGCTGGTGCCGATCCCGCACATGGAGCCGGGCGACGCGGTGTTCTGGCACGGCGACGTCGTGCACGCGGTCGAGGATGCGCATCGCGGCAGCGGCGACAGCAACGTGATGTACATCGCGGCCGCGCCCGGTTGCGCGAAGAACGACGCGTACCTGCAGCGCCAGCGGGCCGCGTTCCTGCGCGGCGAGAGCCCGCCCGATTTCCCGGCCGATCATTTCGAGGTCGAATTCGACGGGCGCGGCGGGGAGGGCGATCTCACCGCACTCGGCCGTTCGCAGATGGGGTTCGGGCCGGGCGTGTAGCAGGCGCGCCGCAGGCGAACGCGGCCGTTCGCCGGGCAGTGAGCGGCCGTTTGCCGAATCCGCTGCATACCGCGTGCAATTCGACGCAATCGGCTGTCGGCGCCGCTGAAATCGACGCGAATTGCGCAATTTGGCTTCCGATAATGGTCCAGACACAACGCAGCCGCCCCGTGTGCCGCACGGGTGTGGCGCTGACCATGGAGGAGTCGATGCAATTCACGCAAGCGATCGTTCGCCGCCCCGCGCCGTCCTGTGGCGCGGGCCTGACCACCGCCGAACTCGGCGCACCCGATTACGACAAGACGCTCACCCAGTTCCACGCATACTGCGACGCGCTGCGCACGCTCGGCGTCGAGCTGACCGAACTGCCGCCGCTGGACGCGTTCCCCGATTCGCACTTCGTCGAGGACACCGCGGTCGTGACGCCGGAATTCGCGGTGATCACGCGCCCCGGTGCGCCCGCGCGGCGTGGCGAGACGGCGCATATCGAAGCGGCGCTGGCCGCGCATCGCGACTTGCTGCCGATGCAGGACGGCCGACTCGACGGCGGTGACGTGATGCAGGTCGGCAAGCGCTTCTACATCGGCCTGACGGGCCGTACCGACGCCGAAGGCATCGCCGCATTCGACTCGCTGGTGTCGCGCTACGGCTATTCGGTCGTCGCGGTGCCGGTGGGCGCCGGCCTGCATCTCAAATCGGTCGTCAACGCGCTCGGCGACGACACGCTGCTCGTGACCGAAGCGCTGGCCGCGCATCCGGCATTCGCCGACTATCGCCGGATCGCGATTTCGGCCGCCGACGAATACGCGGGCAACACGCTGCGCGTGAACGGCACGCTGATCACGCCGGCCGGCTATCCGCGCGTGCACGACGCGATCGCGTCGCTCGGGCTGCCGCTGCACGTGATCGATACGAGCGAGTTCCGCAAGATGGACGGCGGCCTGACCTGCCTGTCGCTGCGGTTCTAGCCGATTGGCGCGCGGCCGCTTCGGCCGGATAATGTGGCCCCCGCGCGGAACAGGAGACGTTCCGCGCACCAGCCACGACCCGACCGGAGCGAACGCGGATGACCGACAAGAAGATGCAGCTCGACAAGATCGATCTCCGGATCCTCGACATCCTGCGCACCGACGGGCGGATTTCCTACCGGAAGCTGTCGGAGCTCGTGAACCTCACGCCGCGGCCGTGCCAGGCGCGCGTGGAGCGGCTCGAGGCGCTCGGCGTGATCGAAGGGTACCGCGCAGTGATCAAGGCGCCGCGCGCGACCAAGCCGATCGTCGTGATCGCGCAGGTCACGCTGGCCGACCACGGGCGTTCGCAGGCGCCGTTCGAGGACGAAATGCGGGCGAATCCGGCCGTGCTCGATTGCTGGCTCGTCAGCGGCACGTTCGATTTTCTCGTGCGGCTCGCGTGCGAGGATCTCGACGAGTACCGGCGGATCGCGAACGTGTGGCTGGAGAGCCCGCGGTTCCGGATCGAGAAGATCGTGACGACGGCCGAACTGCAGGCGATCAAGCGCAGCGTCGTGTGATGCGGCGGGCCGGAAAGGGCCGGCTTCGATGCGAATGACCCGACCTGACGATTTGCATTCCGAATCAAATCGTCAGGCCAGAATCCAATCAGGGTGAACACTATGGATGCTTTGCAAGCGGCAGCGGAGACGGCCGCACCGTCCGGAACGACGCTGAAGCGCCGTCTGCAGGGCCGCCACATCGCGATGATCGCGATCGGCGGCTCGATCGGCACGGGGCTGTTCGTCGCATCGGGTGCGTCGGTCGCGCAGGCGGGGCCGGGCGGTGCGATCGCCGCGTATATCGCGATCGGGCTGATGGTGTACTTCGTCGTCACGGGCCTCGGCGAGATGGCCGCGCTGATGCCGGTATCGGGCTCGTTTGCGATCTACGGCGAGAAGTACGTCGACGAAGGTTTCGGCGTCGCGCTCGGCTGGACCTACTGGTACAGCTGGGCCGTGACGATCGCGATCGAGCTGGTCGCCGCGCAGATCGTGATGCGCTACTGGTTTCCGACCATACCCGGCATCTGGTGGGGCGCGGGCTTCCTCGTGCTGATCTTCCTGCTGAACACGCTGTCGGTGCGCGGCTTCGGCGAATCGGAATACTGGTTCTCGCTGATCAAGGTCGTCACCGTGGTCGCGTTCATCGCGGCCGGGCTGCTGATCGCGGCCGGCCTGATCGGGAACGGGCATCCGGTCGGCTTGCGCAACTTCACGACGGGCGATGCGCCGTTCGTCGGCGGCGTGCACGCGATGATGAGCGTCGCGCTGATCGCGGGCTTCTCGTTTCTCGGCACGGAGCTGGTCGGGATCACGGCCGGTGAGTCGGAAAACCCGCGCAAGACGATTCCGCGCGCGGTGAAGCAGATCTTCTGGCGGATCATGCTGTTCTACGTGTTCGCGATCTTCGTGATCGGCCTGCTGGTGCCGTACACCGACCCGAATCTGCTCAAGAGCGACGTGACCGACATCGGCGTGAGCCCGTTCACGCTGGTGTTCAGCCACGCGGGTTTCCGGCTCGCGGCCGGCGCAATGAATCTCGTGATCCTGACGGCCGTGCTGTCGGCCGGCAATTCCGGCACCTATGCGGCCACGCGGATGCTGTACAACCTCGCGGCGGAAGGGCGTGCGCCGGCGATGTTCGCGACGCTGTCGCCGGGCGGCGTGCCCCGCAATGCGCTGTACGCGACGATGGCCGTCGGCGGGCTGTGCTTCCTCACGTCGCTGACCAACAACCAGGGCATCTATCTGTGGCTGCTGAATACGGTCGGCATCACGGGCTTCATCGCGTGGCTCGGCATCGCGGTCTGCCATTACCGGTTCCGCAAGGGGTTCCTGAAGCAGGGTTACCGGCTCGATCAACTGCCGTACCGCGCGAAATGGTTTCCGTTCGGGCCGCTGTTCGCGATCGCGATCTGCATCGTGATTTCGCTCGGGCAGGATTACCAGGCGTTCTTCGCGGCCCGCATCGACTGGATGGAAGTGCTGTCGATCTACGTGTGGATTCCGTTGTTCGTCGCGATCTGGTGGGCGTATCGCCGTGCGCGCAAGAGCCGGCTCGTGCGCTACGATGAGATGGACATCGGGCCGTGGCTGACGCGTTCGGTCGAGGCCGTCGATGCGACGGTCACGCAGCACGGGCAGCCGCACTGACTGCCTGGTACCGAAAGCGCGGTAACGGGAGCCGGCGCGTTTGTACGCCCGGCCCCGATGCGGGCCGCTAGCGTGCGGTGACGCACGCTAGCGGCGCTTGGCGTCCATGCTGCAACTGCACCTTCATGAAATCCACCCACGCGCGTACCTTCTGCGGTACGTGTCGCGTCGCGACATACAGCGCGTAGACGTTCTGCTGCGGAAACCGGTACGCGGGCAGTGCATCGACCAGTGCGCCGCTGTCGAGATCGGCGCGCACGAGCCATTCCGGCAGTAGCGCGACGCCGCTGCCCTGGCGCGCCAGTTCACTCAACACCGATGCGTTGTCGACGACGACGTGAGGCTTCGTCGCCGGTCGAAAGGCATGTTCGTTGCCCGCGCGATCGGTGAGCGTCCATTCGGCGATTCGCTCGAGCCGGCTGTGGCCGAGCTGCGGCAGGCGGGCCAGGTCGCCGGGCGACGCCGGCGGCGGGAACCCGGCCTTCGCAGGCAGGTCGGGCGCCATCACGGCGAGCACGTCATAGGTGGCAAGGCAGACGCCGCGATAGGGCAGGTCGCGAAAGTGCTCGTGGCGTCCAAGCCGGATCGCGACGTCGAAGCGGTCGCGCACGAGATCGGCCTGCGACGTGTGCGTTTCGAGCCGCACGCGCAAGGCGGGATGCTGCGCGGTGAACGCATGCAGCATTGGTGCGAGGACGCGCGCCGCATACTCGACCGTCGACGTCACGCGCAGGATGCCCTGCATTCCGCCATGCTCGCCGCGCACTTCGTCGATCGCGCCTTCGGCTTCTTCGAGCACGCGCAGGCAGCGCTGGTAGAAGCGCTCGCCGGCGTCGGTCAGCTCGACACGCCGGGTCGTCCGCGTGAGCAGCGTGACGCCGAGCTCGGCTTCGAGTTGCTTCACGTTGAAGCTGACGGCCGCACGCGCCTGGTTCAGCGCGGTTGCGGCGGCCGTGAACGAACCGGCTTCGACCACGGCACGGAAGACGGCGAAACGATCGAGGCTCACCATGGTTGGGGCGTGGGTCCTGTCTAGGCGTTGGATCGCTCGAAGGGTACCCGAATGTGCGGCACGCGTGCGGTGTGCGGTGCATTGCAACGGACGCGCGGCGTTGTCGCGGCCCGAGCCGATTGTCAAAAAATTTCGACGGGACTCGTCGAATCCCGCCGCTTACGGATGCGCCTGCCGGCTTCTACACTGCGGCGTTTCGTGATGTTTCCGCCGCCATGCCCGACCGCTCCAGAATCGCCGCCGTCTACCTGCTCGGCTTCGCGATCGATCTCGCGAACATGTTCATGCTGAACGCCGCGTATCCGGCGCTGCAGCGCGAACTGCATGCGTCGGTCGCGCAGCTTGCGTGGGTCGGCAACATGTATGTGCTCGGCCTGACCGTCGTGATTCCGTTCGGCACGTGGCTTGCGCGCCGCTGCGGCGAGCGGCGCGTGTTCGCCGCATCGTTGCTGCTGTTCGGGCTGGGCAGTGCCGGCGTCGGCGCGTCACCGTCGATCGAAGCCCTGCTCGCGTGGCGGCTGGTCCAGGGGCTCGGCGGCGGGTTGCTGATCCCGGTCGGGCAGACCATGGCCTATCGCGCGTATCCGCCACAGGCGCGGGCTCGGCTCACGTCGGTCGTGATGATGGTCGCGCTGCTCGTGCCCGCGTTGTCGCCTGCGATCGGCGGGGCCATCGTCGATCGCGGGTCGTGGCGCGCGATCTTCTTTGCGATGTTGCCGATCGCGGCCGCGACCTGCGCACTCGCGTTCGCGTGGCTGCCGCGCGACGGCGCG
>NZ_JAAGPG010000013.1:0-48949 GCF_017104665.1 Burkholderia sp. Se-20378
AATATGAATTGCTTCATAAACCTGACTTACTTTAGTGTGAGACTCTTGATACTTTCGCTATCTGATCCGAGGATCAGCTCGCTTCCATCAAGCGCCCACACTTATCGGCTGTTAATTTTTAAAGAGCATTCTGCGAGGAACTTCGTGTTTCTCAGCAGCGCTGCGTTTTCAGCAGCAGAGAAGCGAGATTATGAACCGTGTTTCGCATTTCGTCAACAACTTTTTTACTACATCGTTGCGACTGCGGGGCTCAACTTCCAGGCCGGTTGCGCGCTACAGACTCCAGCACACCGCCAACCCTTGCTTCCCTCTTCCGCGCTGCGTTTCCGTTAGCGCGAAAGAGGCGTGATTGTAGGTAGCTCGCGGCATTCGCGCAAGGGGTTTGAAGCAACTTTTTTACAAAAGCCGCAATTCGGCCGGCCGGCCATGCCTCGGCACGAGACCGCTTATGGTGCAAAGAACGGACTAGAATGTGAGGTTCTTCGCCTCTTTCTATATACGTCTTTAATATGCGCCAGCGAATCGCCAAACGCCTCCCCCCCGATGCCGACAAACTGGTCGGTCTGTCGCTTGCGCTCTTCGCGTCGGGCAGCCGCATCGAGGATCGCTTCTGGGAAGCGAAGCTCGACGCGCTGCTCGCCAAGATTGTCCGCAACGGCAACCAGACCACGCTCGACGCAGCGCTCGACCATCTTCAGCAGAATCACCCCGACGCCTATGGCGCGCTCGCCGACATGGCCGAGACGCACAGCGAGTCGATGGTGATCGAGCACGAAGGCCAACCGTTCGATGCGCTGCTGGTCGCCGTCCCGGTTCTCGCATGGACGCGCTACATGATTCCGTCGGGCCCGCTCAAGGGCGAAGTTGCCGACGCGCTGCGAACGCACCTGCAGGCGCACGTCCTGGCGAACGGCACCCTCGTCGGGCTTGCCCCGTTCCTCTATAGCATCGACCAGTTGCCGCGCCACCACGTCGAGACCTACCGGCTCGCCCAGCAGCTCGCGCATGCGGCGATCAGCCAGCACACGCCCAAGCTCAGCTTCGGCGACCTGCCCGAAACCTCGCCGATCCTGGCCGACCCGCGCTTCCTGCTCGCCGTCGTCGCGGCTCCCGCTGGCGCGCCACTGTTCCGCTGGCAGGAAGAAGAAGGCGGCAGCCGGATCGAACGTGGCCAGTGCCTCGAGCAATGGACGGCCCAGGGCGGCCCGAACCTGTCGATCGCCCTGCCCGGCTGCGAATTCGAATGCCTGCTTCCGGACGCGTACTATTCCGCCTGCCGCGATGCGGACGAACGCGTGCGTCCGCACACGGTGAGAACGGCCATTCGTTATCTTTTCGACACACTTGGTGCGGCACCGCAAGAGCTGCGCGCGGTGGTCGCCGGCTTCGGCGAACGCCGTATCGACGAGTACCGTGTCGGCTTCACGCGGCGTGCCAGCAACGACGTAATCTACGGCGTCGTATGGCCGCTCTACGGCCGTGAAAACGGCGACGTGTCGATCGACAGCGCAACGCTCGAAGGCGAAGCACCGATCGAAGGGCCGGTCGAGGAAATCGTGAGCCTGCTGAAGGAATGCGGCGTAACCGACGTCCGGCGGCACGCGGGCCGCTTCGAACCCGAATACTGCGATGACTGCGGCGTGCCGCTCTACGCAGATCCGCTCGGCGAAATCGTCCACGCGGAAATGCCGGAAGACGCGTCACCCGCCCAGCCGCACTTCCACTGACCCGCAGCACAGCAGGCCCTGACGGCCTGCCCACCTGAAGCCGCTCACGGTTCCCGCCGGAGCGGCTTTTTACTTGTCCGCCTTCCCGCCGCCCGAAATTTCATACTTTTCCTAAGCCTTTCAGCCAAGCAGACATCGTGTAAGGTCTTTGTCATCATCAGACCCAAGGCATGCCAGACGGCAGATCAATGGCTCACATTACGGAGGTTGAATATGCGGTTCCTGATGCTCAATTCAGACGCCGAGCGGCGTGACGGACTGAAGGCCCTGTTGCGACAGATCGACCGTCACGCCGGCATCAACGATGCGCCCGACAGTTTCCAGGCGCGCAGGCTGCTGCGTAACCAGCGTTTCGACCTCGTCGCGATCGACTGGCTCGACGTCGGCCGGCTCAGCGAGCTTCAGGCGCTCTGCAACGCTTGCTCGCCGACACCCGTCGCCGTCCTGGTCGACGAAACATCGCCCGAAGCCATCCAGCGCTTCTTCAACTACGGTGTCGCCGGCGTGATCCCGCATTCCACGCGGCCGCACCTGATCGTGCGTGCGCTCGAGATCGTACTGCTGGGCGGGCACTACATTCCGCCGATCGCGCTCCGCCTGCTGCCCTCTACTGCTGCGGCGCGTTACGACGCCCATTTCCAGACGCTCGCCGGGTCACTTCCCCGCCGGCCGCCGAGCGGCCTCTTGTCGCCGCGGCAAGCGCAGATCATGCGCTTCGTCCACATGGGCAGCACCAACAAGATGATCGCCCGCACACTCGGCATCAGCGAAGGCACCGTCAAGATCCACCTCGCCAGCATCTTCCAGCAGCTTGGTGCCGCCAACCGCGCCGCCGCGGTCGCGATCTACAACGGCTGGCTGTCGCCCCACCTCGAGGTGCTGCTGGCGAACCGCAATCGCGCGCGTAAGCCGCCCATCGGCGAACACGGCCCGGTTCCGCTGCGTACGCAACGGAATGACCGCCCGTATCCGTTGCCGGCCTCGATCGACAGCGCGCAGGACCTGCCGATCGCCGCCGAGCCGCCGGCGCGGTTCCGGCGAGAACGCTAGGCAAACAGTCTCGATATTGCGACGGTCGGCGTGTGCGGATTCCCACCTTTGATGCTCAACGAGTAATATGAACGCATGGGTTTTCTTTTCACACCGCTTCCGCTCTGGGTTGGCATCGGTGGCTGGATCGCCGCCGTGGCCCTGCTCGCGCTCGCGATCTGGAATCGTCCATTCGTCCGCCTGCAGGACGCCACGCTCCAGCACGTGTGGCTCGCGCTCGTCACCGCCATTGCGGTCCTCTGGGCCTCGAATGCGTGGCTCGAAGATGGCATCGTCATGCATCTGCTCGGCGCGACGCTGCTCGTCACCTTGTTCGACTGGACACTCGCACTGATCGCGATGGGCGCCGTCACGGCGGTCGCCGCGATCATCTTCGACGCGCCCTGGCAGGGTATTGGCCTGACCTATCTGATTTACGGCGCGCTGCCGGTCGCCGTGTCGGCATTGCTGCAGCGCGCCGCACTCGCATGGTTGCCTCACAATCTCGCGTCGTTCATTACCGGCCAGGGATTCCTGTCGCCGGCCATCGCGATAATCGCGGTTGCCGCTGCTGCGGCCGGGGTCCAGCTCGCGCTCGCGGATGGCGTGCCCGTCGTGATTCCCGCCGGCTATCTGCTGAACACCGCGCTGCTTGCACTCGGCGAAGCGTGGTTCACCGGCATGGCGACGGCACTCATCGCCGTCTATCGCCCCGCCTGGGTCACGACCTTCGACGTCCGGCGCTATCGCCTCGGCGGCCCGCGCGCCTGAATTGCCCTCTGGCGGCAGCACCGTCATCCCGTGCCGGCAGCCCCTCACGCAGTGCGGCAGAATGCGACATCTACTGCCGCACAACTTTTTTACGCTAAGATTGAACTCCGGTTCTTCATCGGGCATCTATACGTGCCCGATGTCTCATTCGCTCCTCACCAATAACCAGATGGACAGCTCTCCTGCGTCGCTCCGGATTTTCCGGGCGCTCGGCAAGCTGGCAGCCTGTATTGCGGGCCTGTCGCTTGCGCTTCCGACACCGGCATTCGCCGATCTGCTCGACCAGCGCTCCGAACTGATCAACAAATTCGTCAACGAAATGCATGCCGATCCGCTCGCCGCCGATTGTGCAGCGCACGGCAGCTTCATCGCCAGCACGTCGTCGGCCTTCGACCGCGTCGACTTCGCGCCGAACACATTCGACAGCGGCAACGCGACGACCACGCCATGGAACGACTCGTTCGACCAGGGCAAGCAGCGCGTGAAGGTCGACAATATCGTCACGGTCGACGGCCTCGGCATCCACAGCGACGGCAGCGACCCGACGCCGCTGAAATTCCGATGCGGCTATGTCGGTCAGCAAATGCTCGCGTTCAGTTGGAACGACCCGGTTCCGCCGCTGAAGCCGCGCGTCGAGCGCTCCTCGTCCTCCACGAAGAAATTCAAGGGCAAGTCGCACCGAGGCAAGGGCAAGGCAAAGGCATCGGGCCGTACCGGCAGCAAGAAGGCCGTCGCAACGAAAAAGTCGAGCGGCCAGAAGAAGGTCGTGAAGAAGACCGCGAAGAAGTCCTGATACGACGAAGCGATGTCGACAGGAGCAAAAAAGCCGGGGCATCCTGAGATGCCCCGGCTTTTTTCATACGGCGACGCTACGCTTACGCGAACGTGTCGACGTGCACCAGGATCGCCGCCAGCATCGCCGCGCCAAGCGCCGCGCTGCGCTCGCCGTTCCAGCCGACTCGTTCGTCGGGCAGGTTCGCGTTGTCCTTGAACGGCATCTCGAGCGTCAGCGACAGACAGCCGAACTGGTGGCCGATGTACTTCGACGCGAGCTTGAGCGCATCCTCCTTGTACTTGCTCGCGGCATAGCCGTGCTCAGTCTGGAAGTCGGGGCTCGCGACCTTGAACGCTTCGATGAATGCGGTCTGCTCCTTGCCCTGCTGCTCGGTAAAGCTCGGCAGCATCTCGGACCCGGCAACGAACACGTACGGCAGATCCTCGTCGCCGTGAATGTCGAAGAACATGTCGCAGCCGATCGCATGGATTGCATCGCGCACAGCCAGCACCTCGGGGCTGCGCTCGGCATCGGGCGCCATCCACTCGCGGTTCAGGTTCGCGCCTGCCGCATTGGTGCGCAGGTTGCCGTGCACGCTGCCGTCCGGGTTCATGTTCGGAACGATATGGAACGTCGCGCGATCGTACAGCTTGCGCGCGACCGGATCGCCAGCCCAGTCGCCCCATCCGGCCAGCCGCTTGACGAGGCCTTCGACGAACCATTCGGCCATCGACTCGCCAGGGTGCTGGCGCGCGATGATCCACACCTTCTTCTTCGGCGTGCCGTCGGTTTCCGGCGTACCGAGCGTCAGCAGCGACATCGGGCGACCTTCGACCGTGCGGCCGAGTTCGACGACGCTCGCCTGCGGCAACTGCTGGACCGCGCCGAGAAACGCCGCGTGACGCTCTTCCGAGTACGGTTCGAAATACGCGTAATAGATGCTGTCGAATTCCGGCGTATGGTCGATGGTCATCGTCTTGCCGTCGAACGTCGTCGGCACGCGGAACCAGTCGACCCGGTCATAGCTCGCCACCGCGCTGTAGTTGCGCCAGCCCGACGGATACGCACATTCGGCAGCATTCTCGAACGTCATCACGCAGCGCTCGCCGCGGGCGCCCGTCAAGCGGTAGTAAAACCATTGCGCAAATTCCGAGCGGGTGTCGCCGCGCACGCGCAGTCGAATCGCATCGGGACTGTCGCACGATACGACGTCGATTGCGCCTGCGTCGAAATTGCTGGTGATCGAAAGGGCCATCTGTCTCTCCTTGGACGACCGGAACAGGCGGTGTAGCGCTTGCCCGGCCTCATGCATGCGCCGGCCGTCTCGTGAACGGCCGGCAAGGTCACTCGCCGACTCGCCGGCGATATACGTAAGTCGAATCGTTCGACGCGGCCGCATCGAACGCATAGCCTTCCGTCGCGAAATCCTTCAGCGCCTTCGGGTCGGTAATACGGTTCTCGACGATAAAGCGCGCCATCAGGCCGCGCGCACGCTTCGCATGGAAGCTGATGATCTTGTAGCGGCCGCCCTTCCAGTCCTCGAACACCGGCGTGATGACGGGTGCGGCCAGCAGTTTCGGCTTGACCGACTTGAAGTATTCGGTCGACGCGCAGTTGACCAGCACGCGCGCCGCGCCGCTGCGCGTTTCGAGCTGCTCGTTCAGCGCCCGCGTGATGCGGTCGCCCCAGAACGCGTACAGATCCTTGCCGCGCGCATTCGCGAAGCGCGTACCCATCTCGAGCCGGTACGGCTGCAACAGGTCGAGCGGACGCAACAGCCCGTACAGGCCCGACAGCACGCGCACGTGCTGCTGCGCATAGTCGAGATCGGCGGACGACAGCGATTTGGCGTCGAATCCTTCATATACGTCGCCATTGAACGCGAGCACGGCCTGCTTCGCGTTGGCCGGCGTGAAAGTCGACGACCAGTCTGCGTAGCGCTGGAAATTCAGGCGCGCGAGCGGATCGGAGATATCCATCAGCGTCGCGATGTCCTGCGGCGAAAGCTTGCGCAGACCGTCGATCAGTTCAGACGCGTCGTCGACGAATGCAGGCTTCGTGTAAGACTGGACGTGCGCGGGCGTATCGTAGTCGAGGGATTTGGCTGGAGAGAGAACGATTATCATAGAGGCTCGCTGGCACGCCGTGCCTTGCGGTCAGACGAAAACCACCGATTGTAACGAATGACCCGCTCTCTCGCCCCGCATGCCGCGCATCGCGTCGTGCTCGACTCGAACGTCTGGATCGACATCCTCGTATTCGACGACCCCGCTACGCGCCCGATCCGGGCCGCGCTCGAACGCGGCACGCTTGCCGCCGTGATCGACGGCCGCTGCCTGACCGAACTCGAGTATGTGCTCGATTATCCGCAGTTCCAGGCGCGCGCTGTCGACAAGGCGGCTGCGCTCGCGACCGTCGCTCGCCTCGCGAGCCTCGTCGAGCCGCCGGCCGTCGACGCCGACGCGCCGCCCCTGCCGAAGTGCAAGGACCGCGACGACCAGAAATTTCTGGAACTCGCCCGCGCCGCCCAGGTTGAGTGGCTCGTGTCGAAAGACCGCGCGCTGCTGAAGCTCGCGAAGCGCACCGCACGCGACTTCGGCTTCCGGATCGCGCAACCCGCACCCTTTGCCGAGGCCTGCGCGCTCGACACCACGCCGGCCTGACGCCCGCACCACCACCCGACCTCGACCGTATCGATGAACGCTCCTTCAGACATGCCAACGACTCCCGTTTTCCCCTCGCGCCTGCCGAACGTCGGCACGACGATCTTCACGGTCATGAGCGCGCTTGCCGCAGAAAAAGGCGCGGTGAACCTCGGCCAGGGCTTTCCGGATTTCGACTGCGATCCACGCATCGTCGATGCGGTTGCCACGGCAATGCGCAACGGGCACAACCAGTATCCGCCGATGGCCGGCGTCGCGCCGCTGCGCGACGCGATCGCAGACAAGATCGCGCAGGTCTACGGCCGGCGTTACGATCCGGCGACCGAAATCACCGTCACGGCCGGCGCGACGCAGGCGTTGCTGACCGCGATCATGTGCACGGTGCATCCGGGTGATGAAGTGATCGTCGTCGAACCGACCTACGACAGCTACCTGCCGTCGATCGAACTCGCGGGCGGCAAGCCCGTGTTCGTCACGCTGGAAGCGCCCGACTACGCGATCCCGTTCGATCGTCTGGCAGCCGCAATCACGCCGAAAACCCGCATGATCCTGATCAACACGCCACATAACCCGACGGGTACCGTGTGGCGCGAGGCGGACATGCGCAAGCTCCAGGAGATCGTGCGCGGCACCAACGTGCTGATCCTGTCCGACGAAGTCTACGAGCACATGGTCTACGACGGCGCGCGCCACGAGAGCGTCGCGCGCTATCCGGAACTCGCCGCGCGCAGCTTCATCGTGTCGAGCTTCGGCAAGACCTATCACGTGACGGGCTGGAAGGTCGGCTATGTCGCGGCGCCTGCCGCGCTGACCGCGGAATTCCGCAAGGTCCACCAGTTCAACGTGTTCACGGTGAACACGCCGATGCAGATCGGGCTCGCCGACTACCTGCGCGACCCGGCGCCGTACCTGACGCTTGCCGACTTCTACCAGAAGAAGCGCGACTTCTTCCGGGCCGGCCTCGAGCGCACGCGCTTCAAGTTGCTGCCCTGCACGGGCACGTACTTCCAGTGCGTCGACTATTCGGCGATCAGCGACCTGCCGGAAGCAGAATTTTCGAAGTGGCTCACGTCGGAGATCGGCGTGGCCGCCATTCCGGTGTCGGCGTTCTATCACGAGCCACACGAATCGGGCGTCGTCCGATTCTGCTTCGCGAAACAGGAAAGCACGCTCGCATCCGCGCTCGAGCGACTCGCCCGCCTGTAAGACCCGCACGGGCGGCCGCACGCCGCCCTGCGGGAATCGCGCTTACGAGCGCGCGACGCTCGTCGCTTCGATATACGCCTTGCGCTCGGCCGCCACGCGCTGCGCGGCAGGGCGCTCGCCTACCTTCTTCGCATGCGCCTTCCAGTCGATACCCGCATCGAGCAGGAAATCGCGTCCGTATATGGCCTTCGTCGCCATGCCGATGACCGGCAGATGGACCCAGGCGGCGATGTCCGCGAGGCCGAACGACTCGCCGAGCACATACGGTGAAAACTGCGCCATCTGCTTGAACGCATCGATCGCGCGCGGCAGGCGCTTCTCGACGTGCGCCTTCATCCCGTCGCTGACCTTGCCGCCAAAAAACGCTTCGGTGTAGACCTCACGCGCCATCCATTCGAGATACAGCTCGAGCGTCTCGATCAGTTCGCGCACCTTCGCGCCGGCAAACGGGCTTGCCGGAAAGATGCCTTTCTCGGGATAGCGCGCGGCCAGGTACTCGATGATCACCTGCGACTCGAACAGCGCGCCTTCTTCGGTCTTCAGAAACGGAATCTTGCCGAGCGGCGAATCGACGAGCTGCGCCGGATCGCTGATCGGCAAACCGCATACCGACTCCTCGAACGGAATGTCGTGCTCGAGCAGGACGAACTTCACCTTGTTGTAGTAGTTGGACAACGGAATACCGCACAGCTGTAGCATCGGAGTCTCCTTCCTTGCTGAAGCGCGGCCGCATCGATGCGGGCCGCATCGGGATTCATCGCGCTGAAAAGCACGTTCGTGCTAGTCTAAAGCAAGTTTTGCGTTCGTCACGACAACAATACATCTGCTACGGCATCGGCCGCATCAGCACGCGCGATGCGCCCGCCGCCGCAGCCCCGCCATCCGATGGAGACACGCTCGCATGAGTGCTGAACTGCTGGCCTCGCGTCCGGCCGAGAGCGAATCGACGCTCGTCCTCACGCTATCCAATCCCGGCGCACGCAATGCGCTGCATCCCGACATGTACGCGGCCGGCATCGAAGCGCTCGCCACCGCCGAACGCGATCCCGGGATCCGCGCGGTCGTGCTCACCGGCGCCGATCGCTTCTTCTGCGCGGGCGGCAACCTGAACCGGCTGCTCGACAACCGCTCGAAGGATCCGTCCTACCAGGCCGACAGCATCGATCAGCTCGCCGCATGGGTAGCGGCGATCCACGCTTCGACGAAGCCGGTGATCGCAGCGGTCGAAGGCGCCGCGGCCGGCGCGGGCTTCTCGCTCGCGCTCGCGTGCGACCTGATCGTCGCCGCACACGATGCAAAATTCGTGATGTCGTACGCGCGGGTCGGTCTGACGCCCGATGGAGGCGGTTCGTGGTTCATCGCCCGCGCGCTGCCGCGTGCGCTCGCGGCCGAGATCCTGTTCGAAGGCAAGCCTGTTGCAGCCGAACGTCTGCACACGCTCGGCGTCGTCAACCGGCTCGCCGTGCCCGGCGCGGCACTGACCGACGCGCTGGCATGGGCCGATGCGCTCGCCGGCATCTCGCCGAACGCACTCACGCGCATCAAGTCGCTGCTCGACGACGCGACGATGCAACCGCTCGACGCGCATCTCGTCACGGAGCGCGATCATTTCGTCGCATCGCTGCATCATGCGGACGGGCTCGAAGGCATCACCGCATTTCTCGAGAAACGCCCGCCCCGCTACAAGCGCTGAGCCGTCGCGCCTGCTGTCGAATTGACGCGTCTCCACCGCATCGCCGCGATGCGGCACGGCGACGCCCCATCTCGACGACTCGGAGCGACGCGTGATTGCCCCCGGCGCCAAGTAGCGCAACACGCACGCACACATCTGCGCACACGCATCGGCACGCACATTTCCGTCGCCAGCAGCCCATATCGATCCATGCTCTAATGACCGCCTGTCACGGCGCTGCCGGCGCCGTTTTCGCGCATGCAACAAAGGAGTTCACGATGATCGACGTCTATAGCTGGGCGACCCCGAACGGCCACAAGGTGCACATCATGCTCGAGGAAACGGGCCTCGCTTATCGTGTCCATCCTGTCGATATCGGCGCGGGCGACCAGTTCAAGCCGGAATTCCTGACGATCAGCCCGAACAACAAGATCCCCGCGATCGTCGATCCGGACGGCCCCGGCGGCAAGCCGATCTCGCTGTTCGAATCGGGCGCGATCCTGATCTACCTTGCGGAGAAGACCGGCAAGTTCCTGCCGACCGATCCGGCCGCACGCTACGCGACGCTCGAATGGCTGATGTTCCAGATGGGCGGTGTCGGCCCGATGCTCGGGCAGGCACACCACTTCCGCCTGTATGCGCCGGAGAAGATCGAATATGCGGTCAACCGCTACACGAACGAAGCGAAGCGCCTGTACAACGTGATGGACAAACGTCTCGGCGAATCCGAGTATCTCGCGGGTGACACGTACACGATCGCGGACATTGCGACGTTCCCGTGGACGCGCTCGTGGCAGAACCAGGGCATCGTGCTCGACGAATTGCCGAACGTGAAGCGCTGGTACGACGCGATCGCCGCACGACCGGCCGTCCAGCGTGGTGTCGAAGTGCTCGCTTCGGCGCGCAAGGCGCTGCAGGACGACAAGGCGCGTGAGGTGCTGTTCGGCGCGACGCAATACGCGAAGCACTGACGTGCATGTGAAAAGCGGAGCGGCATTCGTGCATGCCGCCCCGCGCTTCAGAAGTAATGCAGCGTGATGAATTCCGCCGCGCAAACGGGCAGCGGCGCGTCGGGAAGCTCGACCTGCATCGTCACCGACCACGTCACCTGCACACCGTCCCGCGCGGCCTCGGCGGTTTCCTTTACCGCAAACAGCGCACGCACGCGCGCACCGACTGGCACCGGCTTCAGGAACCGCACACGGTTCAGTCCGTAGTTCACGCCCATCTTCTGCTCGAAACGCATCGCGTCGGCCATCAACGCCGGAATCAGCGATAGCGTCAGGAACCCGTGCGCGATCGGGCCGCCGAATGGCGACTCGCGCCGCGCACGTTCGGGATCGACGTGAATCCATTGATGATCGCCGGTCGCATCGGCAAAGCCATCGACACGACGCTGGTCGATCGAGAGCCAGCCGCTCGCGAGCGGCTCTGCGCCGACACGCGCCTGCAGCGCTTGTGCCGATGCGATCAGCGGCAAGGTCACATCGGTCATGCCGGCTCGCCTCCCGGATGGCGCAGCCCGAAGATCACCTTGGTATGCACGGTGATCACCGTCTCGCCGGCGCCGTTCACGCCGACCCACTCCGTCGACACGATGCCGCGGTCGGGCTTGCTCTCCGACACGCGCTTGTCGTGGACCTTCTGATACATCGTGATCGTGTCGCCGGCGCGCACCGGTTTGAGCCAGCGAATCGAATCGATGCCGGGCGAGCCCATGCTCGTCGAGTCCGACCCGAGCTTCTTGATGAGCAGGCTCATGAACACCGAACACGTATGCCAGCCGCTCGCGACGAGCCCGCCGAAATGCGAGGCTTTCCCCGCCTCTTCGTCGAGATGGAACGGCTGTGGATCATAGCGTTGCGCGAACGCCTTGATGTCGTCGGGTTCGAACGTGTAACGGCCCACTTCGGTGGTGCTGCCGACCACCAGGTCTTCGTAACTGATGCCCACTAGGTGTCTCCTTGTCTGGCGCGCTCGCGCGTCGCCGTCATGCCGCGTCGGTCTGTGCGAAATCGGGCAGCGCCGCGATGCGGGCAAGATGATGATCGGTGTCGCCGAGCGTCGTCTCGATGATCGTCAGCCGCTTGAACAGGTGCGCGGCGGCGACCTCGTTGGTCACGCCCATGCCGCCGTGCAGCTGAACGGCCTGCTGGCCGACGAAGCGAGCGGCGGCGCCGACACGTGCTTTCGCGGCCGACACGGCCTTGCGCCGCGCATCGGCATCGCCGCTCGCGTAGCGTACGGCAGCCAGGTAAGTCAGCGAACGCGCCTGCTCGGCGTGGATCAGCATGTCGACCATCCGGTGCTGCAGCGCCTGGAAACGTGCGATCGGCACGCCGAACTGCTCGCGCGTCTTCGTGTATTCGACCGTGGCGCGGTTCAGTTCGTCGAGCACGCCGACCGCTTCCGCGCACAGCAGGAACGTCGCGTAATCGGCAACCTGTTCGAGGGCTGCCGCGTCGCGCGCACCACCCGTCAGCAGTCGCGCCGGCGTTTCGTCGAACCCGATCGTCGCGGCACGCTGGCCGTCGATCGTCCGGTAGTCGGCCACCTTAGCGTTCGCGGCATTCCGTTCGACGACGAAGAGGCCGATGCCACCGCCGTCGACGCGGGCGGGCACAATCCACACATCCGCCTGTGCGCCATGCTGAACGACCGACTTCGTGCCGGTCAGCCGGTACGTGCCGCCCTGCTCGCGCGCATGCGTGTCGAGTTCGAACAGGTCGTAGCGCGCATGCGGCTCGTGGAACGCAACCGCCACGCGTTTCTGCCCCTGCGCGATCGCCTCCAGCAGCGCCGCATCCTCACCGGCGCCCGAGCCGGCGATACGCAAGGCTTCGACGCCCACCACCGTTGCCCAGTACGGCTCGATCACGAGCGCACGGCCGAGCTCCTGCATCACGACCAGCATGTCGACCGGGCCGCCGCCGAAGCCACCCTGCGCGTCCGGCACGGGCAGCGCGGTCAGCCCCAACTCGGCAAACGCGCTCCATTGCGTGTCCGACACGCCCGCGTCGCTGCGCACGATTGCCTGGCGCGCTTCGAAGCCGTATTGCTCGCCGAGATAACGGCGCAGCGCGTCGGCGAACTGCTGCTGCTCATCGGTAAAGCTGAAATCCATGGTTGTCTCCGTTCCCTGATCACAGCCCCAGAATCATCTGCGCGATGATGTTCTTCTGGATCTCGTTCGAACCGCCGTAGATCGACGTCTTCCGGTAATTGAAGTAGTACGCGGCAAGCGGCGCCGCATCGTCGTCGCCCGCGATGCTGTGCTCGCGCTGCCCGTCGAGGAACGGTACGTCGAACGGTGCGGCAAGCGGGCCGATCGCGTCGACCATCAGCTCGGTGAGCGCCTGCTGCACTTCCGTGCCCTTGATCTTCAGCATCGACGCCTCGGGGCCCGGCCCCTTGCCGCTCGTCTCGCGGCTGACGACGCGCAGCACCGTCACCTCGAGCGCCATCAGCTCGACCTCGAGCGCCGCGACCTTCGCGGCAAACACGGGATCCGCGAGCAACGGCTTGCCGTTCTTGCGCTGGTTCGACGCGACGCGCTTCAGGAACGCGAGTTCGCGCTTCGACGCACCGACACGCGCGATACCGGTGCGCTCGTGACCGAGCAGGTATTTCGCGTAGGTCCAGCCGCGGTTCTCGTCGCCGACGAGATTCTCGACCGGCACCTTGACGTCCTCGAGGAACACCTCGTTGACCTCGTGGTCCTCGTCGAGCATGACGATCGGGCGCACCGTAATGCCGGGCGTCTTCATGTCGATCAGCAGGAACGAGATGCCTTCCTGTTTCTTCGCGGCCGGATCGGTGCGTACCAGGCAGAACATCATGTCGGCGTACTGGCCGAGCGTCGTCCAGGTCTTCTGGCCATTGACGACATAGTGATCGCCCTGGCGCTCGGCGCGCGTGCGCAACGAGGCGAGGTCGGATCCCGAACCCGGCTCCGAGTAACCCTGGCACCACCAGTCGGTGCCATCGAGAATACGCGGCAGATAGTGACGTTTCTGCGCTTCGCTGCCGTATTTCATCAACACGGGCGCGACCATCGATACGCCGAACGGCAGCACGGTGGGCGCGCCGATCCGCGCGCACTCCTCGTCCCAGATGTGCCGTTGGGTCGCGTTCCAGCCCGGGCCGCCGTATTCAACCGGCCATGCGGGCGCAGACCAGCCGCGCTGGCCGAGAATCCGGTGCCAGCTCGCGAAATCCTCGCGGTCGAGTCGTTTGTGATCGAGTACTTTGGCGCGCAGTGCGTGAGGCAGGTTGGCCTCGAGCCAGGCGCGGACGTCGACGCGGAACGCGTCGTCCGAGGGGGAATAATCCAGATCCATGCGCAGTGTCTCCTGTCGACCGGAGTTAGCGCTTCAGCGGTTACTCCGGTCCCATGCAAGGCTGTCCGCAACCGTCCGGCCTGGCAAGGACTCACTGCATACGTTATTGCAGCGGTTCTTTCAGCATGGCAGGAATCGGCAGCGGCATCACGTCGATGCCTTCTTCGGCCAAGGATTGCGCATCTTCGGCGGTCGTAACGCCACGAATGCTGCGTGCCGGCGCCTCGTTGTAATGGATGCGCCGCGCTTCCTCGGCGAAGCGCTCGCCCACATTCTCGGTTTTCTCCAGCACCTCGCGCAGTGCACGCATCACCTGCACCTGCACCTGCAGCGCACGCGGATCGGCCGGCTGTGCCTGCGTCGCGCCCGACAAGTTCAGGCGCGGCGCCGACGGCAGACGGTTGACCTCGGTTGTTCCACACACCGGACATTCGACCAGCTTGCGGGACAACTGCGCTTCGAATTCATCGGCGGAAGCGAACCAGCCTTCGAACCGATGACCGTGCGGACACTGTAAATCGAGGACCTTCATGCTGAATCAGGGCGTGTGAGGAGTGTAGCGCAAAAAGCGCTTTTGTGAACGATCGTGCTAAATTTCGATGACGCGATGCGAAGGCACCGCGTCACCGGATTGTAACGCGGCGCCCCACCCGCCGCTGACGCCGCGCTCAGGGCGTCAGGACGGGCCCGAGCGGCCACGTGCCGGACAGCACCTTGTCGAGCCACATCGTGCCGATGATCGTCTTCACATCGGAGATCTGGCCCGTGCGCACCCATTCCTGCAGATCGGCCTGCGTCGCGGTGAAGGTCTCGAGGAATTCGCCTTCGTCGAGCTTGCGCTCGCCGGCCGTCAGCCCGCGCGCCAGGTACAGGTCGATGAATTCGGTCGAATAAGAAATGATCGGGTGAATCCGGGCGAGAAACACGTATTCGCGTGCCGTGTAGCCGGTTTCTTCGCGCAGTTCGCGCACCGCGCATGCGAGCGCGCCTTCGTTCGGATCGAGCTTGCCGGCCGGGAATTCGGCCATCACCTTGCCGATCGGGTAGCGATACTGGCTTTCCATCAGCACGCGGCCGTCGTCGAACAGCGGGATCACCATCACCGCGCCCGGATGCTGGACGTATTCGCGCATGGCTTTCTTGCCGTCCGGCAGACGGACGGTATCGCGCTTGAGCTTGAGGAACGAGCCTTCGAAGATCGCCTCGCTTTCGAGGCAGGTTTCGGTCAGTGCGGCGTCGTGATTGGGTAGTTCGGCCATCGGCGGCTCCGGGAATGAGCGCGACGGCCGAAGCCGTCAGCGTCGTTTGACGAGATACTGAAACGTGAAGCCGGGAAACGCGAACACGATGAAAAGACTGAACGTGATCGCGTAGAACTGCCAGCCCTGTTCGAAGCGGTTGCCGGCGCGCGACTCGAGCCAGAAGCCGAGCGCGCCAACGATGAAATACAGCACGATCAGCTCGCCGATCCGCACCCACCCGCTCTTCTTCGCCGTGCCGAACGGCACGACGGCGAAGAGGCGTTGGTTCAGGAACGGCAGGTTGGCGCAGACGAGCGCCAACAGCACGATAAACCAGCCGGCTGCCGACATTACAGCGGCGGCAGCGTGTGACGAATTGCCTGCAGGCAGGCCGTCAGCAGCGGGCTCGGGATCAGGCCGAGCACCACGACCGCCAGGCCGTTCAGCACGAGGATCGTGCGCTTGCAGAAATCGCCCGAGATCGGGGTCGTATCCTGCGGTGCATCGAAGTACATCAGCTTCACGATGCGCAGGTAGTAGAACGCGCCGAACAGCGACGTGATCACGGCCAGCACGGCCAGCCACGTGAGGCCCGCGTTGACGGTCGCCTCGAGCACGGCGAGCTTCGCGTAGAAGCCGACGGTCGGCGGAATACCTGCCAGCGAGAACATCATGACCATCATCACGAACGCGAACACCGGGCTGCGCTTGTTGAGGCCCTTGAAGTCGTCGATCGTTTCGGCTTCGAAATCGCGGCGCGCGAGCAGCATCACCACGCCGAACGAGCCGAGCGTCGTGATCAGGTAGACGATCGCGTAGAACATCGCCGAGCTGTATGCGTTCGCCGGTGCCGTTGCGTCGCCCTTCACGATGCCTGCGAGCAGGCCGAGCAGCACGAAGCCCATGTTCGAGATCGCCGAGTACGCCAGCATCCGCTTGATGTTGCGCTGGACGATACCCGTGATGTTGCCGACGATCAGCGACAGTGCGGCCAGGATCACGAGCGCGGTCTGCCAGTTCTGTGCGAGCGGCAGCAGGCCCATCACCAGGAAGCGCAGGCCCCACGCGAACGCGGCAACCTTCGGACCGCCGCCGACGAACAGCGTCATCGCGGTCGGTGCGCCCTGGTAGACGTCCGGCACCCACATGTGGAACGGCACGGCGCCGAGCTTGAATGCAATGCCGGCGACGATGAAGACCACGCCGAACATCAGCACGGCTGCGTCGGTGTTGCCGCTAACCGCCTTGTACACCTCGCCCAGCTCGAGCGAGCCGGTCGCGCCGTAGAGCATCGAGATGCCGTACAGCACGAAGCCCGATGCGAGCGCGCCCAGCACGTAGTACTTCATCGCAGCTTCGCTCGACTGTGCGGCGTCGCGGCGCAGCGCGATGACGGCGTACAGCGACAGCGACATCAGTTCGAGACCGAGGTACAGCGTCAGGAAGTTGTTGCCCGACACCATGACCAGCTGACCGAGCAGCGAGAACATGCCGAGCAGGAACACATCGCCGCGGAACATGTCGCGATCTTCGAGGTACTTGCGCGAATAGACGAGCGAGACCGCGAAACCGAACGACACGACAGCCTTCATCGTGCTCGCGAACGAGTCGACGACGACCATCTTCGAGAAGAAGTAGTACTGCTGCGGGTCGAGTGCCTGCACCGCGAACCACACGCCGGCGACGACCGACGATACGACCGCGATCAGATAAGTCAGGCGGCGGCCGGAAGCACCGGTAAAGGTGTCGTTCAGCCATGCGACGACGATGGCGGCCATCACCAGCGCGTCAGGCAACAGGACATTCATAGGAGCGTTCATGATCTTGAGTTCCTCCGCTCGCGATTACTGGGCCAGCGGCAGCTTCGACTGCGCGACATGGGAGAGGAGGTTTTCCACGGAAACGTGCATCACGTCGGTGAAGGGCTTCGGATACAGGCCCATCAGCATCGTGAACGCGGCGAGCACGGCCAGCATCAGGAATTCGCGACGGCCGATGTCCTTCAGCTTGGCAACGTGATCGTTCGCAACTGCGCCGAAGTACACGCGCTTGTACATCCACAGCGTGTAGGCAGCGCCGAGGATCAGCGTGAATGCCGCGCCGAAAGCGATCCAGAAGTTGTACTGGACGGCAGCGAGAATCACCATGAACTCGCCGACGAAACCCGACGTACCCGGCAGGCCGCAGTTGGCCATCGAGAACAGCATCGCGAAGGCTGCGAACTTCGGCATCACGTTCACGACGCCGCCGTAATCGGCGATCTGGCGCGAGTGCACGCGGTCGTACAGCACGCCGATGCAGAGGAACATCGCGCCCGACACGAAGCCGTGCGAGATCATCTGGATGATCGCGCCTTCGACGCCGAGCTGGTTGAAGATGAAGAAGCCGAGCGTGACGAAGCCCATGTGCGCGATCGACGAATACGCGACCAGCTTCTTCATGTCGGACTGCACCATCGCGACGAGGCCGATGTAGATCACCGCGATCAGCGACAGCGTGATCACGACGGGAGCCAGGAAGTGGCTCGCGTCAGGCGTGATCGGCAGCGAGAAGCGCAGGAAACCGTACGCGCCGAGCTTCAGCATGATCGCAGCCAGCACGACCGAGCCGCCCGTCGGCGCTTCCACGTGCGCATCCGGCAGCCAGGTGTGGACCGGCCACATCGGCACCTTCACCGCGAACGCGAGGAAGAAAGCAATGAACAGCAGTATCTGCGGTGTCATCGCGATCTTGGCGTTCTGCCACGTCGCGAGGTCGAACGAATGCGTTTCCGTGTACAGGTAGATCAGCGCGACCAGCATCAGCAGCGAGCCGGCCAGCGTGTACAGGAAGAACTTGAATGCCGCATACACGCGGTTCGGGCCGCCCCACACGCCGATGATGATGTACATCGGGATCAGGGTCGCTTCGAAGAACACGTAGAACAGCAGGCCGTCGGCCGCCGAGAATACGCCGATCATGATCCCGGACAGGATCAGGAACGCCGCGAGGTACTGCGCGACGTTCTCGGTGATCACTTCCCATGCGGCGATCACGACAATCACCGTAATCAGCGCAGTCAGCACGACGAACCACATCGAGATGCCGTCGACGCCGAGGTGATACGCGATGTCGAAGCGTTCGATCCAGGTCGACTTCTCGACGAACTGCAGCGCAGCCGTGCTCGAGTCGAAGCCCGTGATCAGCGGGATCGTGACCGCCAGGCCGAGCAGCGAACCGATCAGCGCGATCCAGCGGGCCGTCCCCGGATTTTTGTCGTTACCCACCGCAAGCACGAGGAGGCCGAAAACGATCGGCAACCAGATCGCGGTACTGAGAATCGGAAAAGCGTGCATTAAGTTGTCCCCCGCCTTATTTGCCGCCGAGCGTTACAAACAGGGTCAGGAGCCCCAGCATGCCGATGATCATGGCGAACGCGTAGTGATAGATGTAACCGGATTGGAGGAAGCGGATCACGCCGGCGAACCAGCCGATGAACCGGGCGCTGCCGTTGACGAGGCCGTCGATCACCACGACGTCACCCTCTTTCCACAGGCCGCGGCCGATCGCCACCGAACCACGGGCGAACACCACTTCGTTGATCTTGTCCATGTAGTACTTGTTGTCCAGCAGCGTGTAGATCGGGCCGAACGCGCGGCGGATCGACGCCGGCAGTTCCGGACGCTTCAGGTACAGGAACCACGCGACAACGACACCGGCGAGCGCGAGCCAGACCGGCAGGCCGGACACCGAGTGCAGGCCCATGCCCACCCAGCCGTGGAACTCTTCGGCCATCTCGGCCAGGGCCGGATGGTTTTCGCCGATGAAGATCACCTTGTCGAATGCAACGCCGTGCTGGAAGAAGTCGCCGAACAGCATCGGGCTGATCGCGAACGCGCCGATGATGACCGACGGGATCGCCAGCAGGACCAGCGGCACCCACACGACCCACGGGGTCTCGTGCGGCTCGTGCGCGTGATCGTCATGACCGTGGCCATGGCCGTGGTCGTCGTGGCCATGCGCAGCCGCCATGCCCATCGGCGATTCCGGATGCTTCGGCTTGCGGAAGCGCTCTTCGCCGTGGAACACCAGGAAGTACATGCGGAACGAGTACAGCGCCGTAACGAACACGCTCGCGACGACCGCGAAGTACGCGAAGCCCGAACCCGGCAGGTGCGACAGCTTCACCGCGTCGATGATCGAGTCCTTCGAGTAGAAGCCCGAGAAGAACGGCGTGCCGATCAGCGCCAGCGAACCGACGAGCGACGTGATCCACGTGATCGGCATGTACTTGCGCAGACCGCCCATGTTGCGCATGTCCTGGTCGTGGTGCATGCCCATGATGACCGAGCCTGCGCCAAGGAACAGCAGCGCCTTGAAGAACGCGTGCGTCATCAGGTGGAACACGGCGACCGGGTAAGCGGACACGCCGAGCGCGACGGTCATGTAGCCGAGCTGCGACAGCGTCGAGTACGCGACCACGCGCTTGATGTCGTTCTGGACGATACCGAGGAAGCCCATGAAGAGCGCCGTGATCGCGCCGATCACCGTGATGAACGACAGCGCGGTATCCGACAGCTCGAACAGCGGCGACATGCGCGACACCATGAAGATGCCGGCGGTCACCATCGTCGCCGCGTGAATCAGCGCGGAGATCGGGGTCGGGCCTTCCATCGAGTCCGGCAGCCACACGTGCAGCGGGAACTGTGCCGACTTACCCATCGCGCCGATGAACAGGCAGATACAGGCGACGGTCAGCAGGCCCCAGTCGGTGCCCGGGAAGTGCAGGCTCGCGAGTTCCGCGCGCTTTGCGAACACTTCGCCGTAGTTCATCGAGCCGGCGAATGCGAGCAGCAGGCCGATGCCGAGCAGGAAGCCGAAGTCGCCCACGCGGTTCACGAGGAACGCCTTCATGTTCGCGTAGATCGCGCTCTCACGCGTGAAGTAGAAGCCGATCAGCAGGTACGACACCAGACCCACCGCTTCCCAGCCGAAGAACAGCTGCAGGAAGTTGTTGCTCATCACGAGCATCAGCATCGAGAACGTGAACAGCGAGATGTACGAGAAGAAGCGCTGGTAGCCGTCTTCTTCCGCCATGTAGCCGATCGTGTACACGTGCACCATCAGCGAGACGAAGGTCACGACGACCATCATCATCGCGGTCAGCGAATCGACGAGGAAGCCGACTTCGAGCTTCAGCGAGCCGACGTTCATCCATTCGTAGACGGTCGCGTTGAAGCTTGCGCCGCCCATCACGTCGAAGAAGACTTTCGCCGACAGGAGGAACGCGATCATTACGCCGAGGATCGTGATCCGGTGTGCGCCCTTGCGCCCGACTGCGTTCCCGAACAGCCCCGCAATCAGCGAGCCGGCCAGCGGAGCGAGCGGAATCGCCAGCAGCAGGTTTTCATTGAGTGTCGTTGACATAACAGCGTTGCCTGAAATTAACCTTTGAGCTGATCGAGATCCTCGACATTGATCGTGTCGAGCTTACGGAACAGGGTCACCAGAATCGCGAGGCCGATCGCGGCTTCCGCTGCGGCGACGGTCAGCACGAAGAACACGAAGATCTGGCCGTGCACATCGCCGAGGTAGTGCGAAAACGCGACGAAGTTGGTATTCACCGCCAGCAGCATCAATTCGATCGACATCAGGATGATGATGACGTTGCGGCGGTTCAGAAAGATCCCGACGATCGCGATCGCAAAGAGGATCGCGCCGAGCACGAGGTAGTGAGCAAGAGTCAGCATGGTTTTCTTTTCCTCCGCTTAGCCGTTGGTGCCCGAACCGGCTTCGCTCTGCGCCGCTTCCGGCTGCGGCTTTTCCGCTTCCATCTTCACGAGGCGCACGCGGTCATTGCGGCGCACCTTGACCTGATCCGACACGCGCTGGCGCTTGCTGTCCTTGCCCTTGCGCTCGGTCAGCCCGATCGCGGCAATGATCGCGACCAGCAGCACGAGGCCGGCAATTTCAAACGCGAAGATGTAGTCGGTGTAGATCACCTTGCCGATCAGGCGCGTGTTCGACCAGTTGGCCATCTCGCCCGTCGCCATCGCGTGCACGGTCTGCGTGTCGCCGTAGCCGCGCCACAGGATCAGCGCGGTTTCGATCACGATGATCGCGCCGACCACGGTCGCCATCGGGACGAAGCGCTTGAAGTCGCGGCGCAGGTAGTCGATGTTGATGTCCAGCATCATCACGACGAACAGGAACAGCACCATCACGGCGCCCACGTAGACCAGCACCAGCAGGATCGCGAGGAACTCCGCTTCCAGCAGCATCCAGATCGCGGCGGCGTTGAAGAACGCCAGCACAAGGAAAAGCGCAGACGCCACCGGGTTGCGCGAAGTGATCACCTTCAGCCCTGATACCACCAGGAGCAGCGCGAAGATGTAGAACAGTACGGTCGTGAATTCCATGATTACCGGTTCATCGTTAGGCCATAGTCAGGCGCGGCTTGCGGGACGCTCTCGCGTGCCGCACCCGTCGCGGCGGCTCGGCCCTGGCTTCGGGCCGGCACTGCAAACACAATCAACGATACGGCGCGTCGGCAGCCTTCGCCGCTGCGATGTCCTTCTCGTAGCGATCGCCCACCGCGAGCAGCATTTCCTTCGTGAAATACAGGTCGCCGCGCTTTTCGCCGTGGTACTCGAGAATCTGCGTCTCGACGATCGAATCGACCGGGCAGCTCTCTTCGCAGAAACCGCAGAAGATGCACTTCGTCAGGTCGATGTCGTAGCGCGTCGTGCGGCGCGTGTTGTCCGCGCGCGTTTCCGATTCGATCGTGATCGCCATCGCGGGGCACACGGCCTCGCACAGCTTGCACGCGATGCAGCGCTCTTCGCCGTTTTCGTAGCGGCGCAGCGCATGCAGCCCGCGGAAACGCGGCGAAATCGGCGTCTTTTCTTCCGGGAACTGCACGGTGACCTTGCGCTTGAACGTGTAACGGCCGGTCAGCGCGAGCCCCTGCAGGAGCTCGGTCAGGAAGAAGGTCTTAAAGAAGTGTTGGATTGCGCTCATGATTTCGTCCGATTACTTCACCCAGATGTTGAGCGGCGACATCATCCAGAAGCCGACCACGACCACCCAGACCACCGTGACGGGCAGGAACACCTTCCAGCCCAAGCGCATGATCTGGTCGTAACGGAAACGCGGGAACGTCGCGCGAACCCAGATGAACACCGACAGCAGCGCGAATATCTTCAGCACCAGCCAGAAGATGCCCGGAATGAACGACAGGAATTCGAACGGTGCATCCCAGCCGCCGAGGAACAGCGTCGCAGTCAGCGCCGAGATCACGATCATGTTGATGTACTCGGCGAGGAAGAACAGCGCGAACGCCATACCCGAGTAATCGATCATGTGACCGGCAACGATTTCCGACTCCCCTTCCACCACGTCGAACGGGTGGCGGTTCGTTTCGGCGATGCCCGAGATGAAGTACACGACGAACGCCGGCAGGAGCGGCAGCCAGTTCCACGACAGGAAGTTCACGCCGTGGCCGGCGAAGAAGCCGTGCTGCTGCGAACCGACGATTTCCGACAGGTTCAGGCTGCCGGCCGTCATCAGCACCAGCACCAGTGCGAAGCCCATCGAGATTTCGTACGACACCATCTGTGCCGCGGCGCGCATCGCGCCGAGGAACGCGTACTTCGAGTTCGATGCCCAGCCGGCAAGAATCACCGCGTACACGCCGATCGACGAGATCGCCATCGCGTACAGCAGGCCCGCGTTCACGTTCGCGAGGACCGCTTCGGCCTGGAACGGGATCACGGCCCACACGGCGAACGCCGGCACGACGGTCATGACCGGCGCGATCAGGTACAGCCAGCGGCTGGCGGCGCTCGGCTGAATGACTTCCTTCAGCAGCAGCTTCAGCACGTCGGCGATCGGCTGCAGCAAGCCGCCGGGGCCGACGCGGTTCGGGCCGAGACGCACGTGCATCCAGCCGATCAGCTTGCGTTCCCACAGAATCAGGTACGCGACGCACAGCAGGATGACGACGGAGACGACGAGGATGCGCACGATTGCCCACACCGTCGGCCATGCGAAGCCGAGAAGCTGGGACCCGCCCGCGTTGATCGTATCGAACAAGCTCATTTACGCCTTCTCCACCACCAGTTCACCGGACAGGCTACCGAGCGCTGCGCCGGCAGGCGTCGCCGCCGACACGCGAACGACGGTCTCCGCAAGATTCGCGTCGCGCACGGCCGGCAACTGCACCGCACGCTCGCCCTGGCGCACGCGCACCGCGTCGCCTTCCTTCAAGCCCAGCTTGTCGAACAGCGCGGCCGGCAGGGCTGCGGCATTCGCCGCCTTCGCGGCGGTCGTCAGGTGCAGTGCACCTGCGCGGCGCACGAGTGCGTCGGCGTGATAGATCGGCACATCGGCCAGGCGCTCGAAACCGCCGTTCGCGGCGTTCGCCGCGACGCGCACCGGCGCGACCGACGTCTGGTTCGACAGGCGGCCCGCGACGCCGGCATCGCCGAGCGCGGCGAGACGCACTTCTTCCGCAGTCTCGTATTCGAAGTTCGGCAGGCCGAGCAGGCTGCCGAGCACGCGCAGGACCTTCCAGCCCGGACGCGTGTCGCCGAGCGGGCGCACGACGCCGTTGAAGCTCTGCACGGTGCCTTCCGCATTCACGTACGTGCCGGCCGTTTCCGTGAACGGCGCAACCGGCAGCAGCACATCGGCGTAGTCGAGGCCGTGCTTGAACGGCGACATCACGACGACCATTTCCGCCTGGTTCAGCGCGGCAAGCGCCTGTGCCGGATCGGCGGTGTCGAATTCCGGTTCGACGTTCAGCAGCACGTAGCCCTTGCGCGGCTGCGCGAACGCTTCGCGTGCGTTCAGGCCGCCTTCGCCCGGCAGTGCGCCGACGACGTGCGCGCCGACCGTGTTCGCCGCTTCCGTCAGGAAGCCGAACGTGGCGCCGGTGTTGTCGGCGATCCACTTGGCGACGGCGTGCAGCTTGGCGAATTCCGGATGGCGGACCGCGACGTTGCCGAGCAGCACCGCGCGGCGTTCGCCGTGCGCGAGCGACTGGGCGACAGCCTGCGCGGCCGGCGATGCCGTGACGCCCGCGAGCGTGTCAGGCAGTGCGACGCCGCGCAGTTGCGCGACGGCCGCGGCGATACCGGCCAGCTGGTCGAGCCATGCCGACGGTGCAGCAACGATGCGCTGCGCGGTCGGGATCAGTGCGTCGTCACCGGTCGCGTGCAGGAAGTGCAGCTTCGCGCCGCTCTTCGCGGCCTGACGCAGGCGGGCGGCGAACAGCGGGTGGTCGCGGCGCAGGAACGAACCAACGACGAACGCGGCGTCCACGTTCGACAGGTCGGCGATCGGCATGCCGAGCCACGGTGCGCCCTGGACCGGCGCCGAGAAATCCTGCTGACGCAGACGGAAGTCGACGTTCGGCGTCTTCAGTTCGTTGGCGAGCTGCTTCACGAGGAACAGCTCTTCGGCCGTGCTGTGCGCGCTCGCGAGCATCGCCAGCGCGTTCGCGCCGTGATCCGCGGCGATGCCCTTCAGGCCCTTCGCGACGTATTCGAGTGCGGTCTGCCAGTCGGTTTCGATCCACTGGCCGCCCTGCTTCAGCATCGGCTTCGTCAGGCGCTCTTCGCTGTTGAGGCCTTCATACGAGAAGCGATCCTTGTCCGAGATCCAGCATTCGTTGATGGCTTCGTTCTCGAACGGCAGCACGCGCATCACGCGGTTGTTCTTCACTTGAACGACGAGGTTCGCGCCGACGGAATCGTGCGGGCTCACCGACTTGCGGCGCGACAGTTCCCACGTACGGGCGCTGTAGCGGAACGGCTTGCTGGTCAGCGCGCCGACCGGGCACAGGTCGATCATGTTGCCCGACATTTCGGAATCGACCGTCTTGCCGACGAACGTCGTGATTTCCGAGTGCTCGCCGCGGCCCAGCATGCCGAACTCCATCACGCCGGCGATTTCCTGACCGAAGCGGACGCAGCGCGTGCAGTGGATGCAACGCGACATTTCTTCCATCGAGATCAGCGGGCCCACATTCTTGTGGAACACCACGCGCTTCTCTTCCGCGTAACGCGACGACGACTTGCCGTAACCGACCGCCAGATCCTGCAGCTGGCATTCGCCGCCCTGATCGCAGATCGGGCAGTCGAGCGGGTGGTTGATGAGGAGGAATTCCATCACCGACTGCTGCGCCTTCACGGCCTTGTCGGATTGCGTATGGACGATCATGCCGGCCGACACGGGGGTCGCGCAGGCAGGCACGGCCTTCGGCATCTTCTCGACTTCGACGAGACACATCCGGCAGTTGGCCGCAACCGACAGTTTCTTGTGATAGCAGAAGTGAGGAATGTACTTGTCCGCCTTGTGCGCAGCCTGGATCACCATGCTGCCTTCGGGCACCTCGACCTTCTTGCCGTCTATTTCAAGTTCAACCATGATGGTGAATGGTCCTTAACCTATTTCCGCCCGTTCGCGCCTTCGCCCGACCGTGCGCTCAAATTCCGCAACCGGGTACGCTTCAGGCTGCCGCCGCGTGCGCGTGGCCGCCGACCATGCAGTGCTTGTGCTCGACGTGGTACGCGAATTCGTCCCAGTAGTGCTTGAGCATCCCGCGTACCGGCATCGCCGCCGCATCGCCGAGTGCACAGATCGTGCGGCCCATGATGTTCTCGGCAACCGAGTTCAGCAGGTCCAGATCTTCCTGGCGGCCTTCGCCATGCTCGATACGATTCACGACGCGATACAGCCAGCCGGTGCCTTCACGGCACGGCGTGCACTGGCCGCACGATTCCTCGTAGTAGAAGTACGACAGACGCAGCAGCGAGCGCACCATGCAGCGCGTCTCGTCCATCACGATCACCGCGCCGGAACCGAGCATCGAGCCCGCCTTCGCGATCGAATCGTAGTCGAGATCCGTCTGCATCATGATGTCGCCCGGGATCACCGGCGCCGACGAACCGCCCGGAATCACGGCCTTGATCTTCTTGCCGCCGCGCATCCCGCCGGCGAGCTCCATCAGCGTCGCGAACGGCGTGCCGAGCGGCACTTCATAGTTGCCCGGACGCTCGACGTCGCCCGACACCGAGAAAATCTTCGTGCCGCCGTTGTTCGGCTTGCCGATCTCGAGGTAATTCTGCGGCCCGATGGACAGCAGGAACGGCACCGCGGCGAACGTCTCGGTGTTGTTGATCGTGGTGGGCTTGCCGTACACGCCGAAGCTCGCCGGGAACGGCGGCTTGAAGCGCGGCTGGCCCTTCTTGCCTTCGAGCGACTCGAGCAGCGCCGTTTCTTCGCCGCAGATGTACGCGCCGTAACCGTGGTGCGCGTGCAGCTGGAACGAGAATTCCGAGCCCATGATGTTGTCGCCGAGGAACCCGGCAGCGCGCGCTTCATCGAGCGCGGCTTCGAAGCGTCGATACACTTCGAAGATTTCGCCGTGGATGTAGTTGTAGCCGACGGTGATGCCCATCGCGTATGCGCCGATGGCCATGCCTTCGATCAGCGCGTGCGGGTTCCAGCGCAGGATGTCGCGATCCTTGAACGTGCCCGGCTCGCCTTCGTCCGAGTTGCAGACGAGGTACTTCTGCCCCGGGAACTGACGCGGCATGAAGCTCCACTTCAGGCCGGTCGGGAAGCCCGCACCGCCACGGCCACGCAGGCCCGACGCCTTGACGTCGGCGATCACCTGCTCGGGCGGAATCTTTTCTTCGAGAATGCGGCGCAGCTGCTTGTAGCCGCCGCGCGCAACGTAATCTTCGAGATGCCAGTTCTCGCCGTTCAGACCAGCGAGGATCAGCGGTTTGATGTGACGGTCGTGGAGGGACGTCATTTCGAGAGCTCCTCAAGCAGCTGGTCGATCTTCTCGCGGCTCATGAAGCTGCACATTCTGTGATTGTTCACCAGCAGCACCGGCGCATCGCCGCACGAGCCCATGCATTCGCCTTCCTTCAGCGTGAACTTGCCGTCGGGCGTGGTCTCGCCGAAGCCGATGCCGAGCTTCTGTTTCAGGTAGTCGGCAGTCGCTTCCGCGCCACCGTCCGGGCCGAGCTGGCACGGCAGGTTCGTGCAGAGCGTGATCTTGTGCTTGCCGACCGGGTTGAGCTCGTACATCGTGTAGAACGTCGCGACTTCCTGCACGGCAACGGCCGGCATGCCGAGATAGTCCGCGACGAACTGCATCAGTTCGGGCGACAGCCAGCCGTGCTCTTCCTGAGCAACGGCCAACGCCGACATCACGGCGGACTGTTTCTGATCGGCGGGATACTTCGTCAACGCTCGATCGATTTCCTTCAGGCCTTCAGCTGAGATCATTTTCAGACACGACTCTTTCAATTCCTACCGAACGAACAACCTGCCGCACACTGGGGTGCATGGACGGCAGACCTGGCGCTCACTGTTGACAGCTTGCGAAGCCGCGCCGGTTCAGCGCGCATCGCGTGTGACTTGCTGCTCGCCGCCCGCTCGGGCGGGCGGCGCTAACCATTAGCGATCGATTTCGCCGAACACGATGTCCTGCGTACCGATGATCGTGACGGCGTCGGCGATCATGTGACCGCGCGCCATTTCGTCGAGCGACGCCAGGTGCGCGAAACCCGGTGCGCGAATCTTGAGGCGATACGGCTTGTTCGCACCATCCGACACGAGGTAGATGCCGAACTCACCCTTCGGATGCTCGACCGCCGCGTACGCTTCGCCTTCCGGCACATGGAAACCTTCGGTGAAGAGCTTGAAGTGGTGAATCAAGTCTTCCATGTTGGTCTTCATGCCGACGCGCGACGGCGGGGCAACCTTGTGATTGTCCGTCATCACCGGGCCCTGATTCTTGCGGAGCCACTCAATACACTGTTTCGCGATGCGGATCGACTGGCGCATTTCTTCGACACGCACCAGATAGCGGTCGTAGCAATCGCCGTTCACGCCGACCGGCACGTCGAAATCCATGCGATCGTACACTTCGTACGGTTGCTTCTTGCGCAGATCCCAGGCGATGCCCGAACCGCGCAGCATCGGGCCCGTCAGGCCCATCTGCAGCGCACGTTCCGGGCTGACCACGCCGATCCCGACCAGACGCTGCTTCCAGATCCGGTTGTCGGTGAGCAGCGTTTCGTATTCGTCGACGCACTTCGGGAAGCGCGTGAAGAAGTCGTCGATGAAGTCGAGCACCGAGCCGCTGCGCGCTTCGTTCATCTTCGCGAGCGCCTTCTCGTTGCGAATCTTCGACGCCTTGTATTGCGGCATTGCGTCAGGCAGGTCGCGGTAGACGCCGCCCGGACGGTAGTACGCCGCGTGCATCCGGGCGCCGGACACCGCTTCGTACACGTCCATCAGGTCTTCGCGTTCGCGGAATGCGTACAGGAACACGGCCATCGCGCCGACGTCGAGTGCGTGTGCGCCGATCCACATCAGGTGGTTCAGCACGCGCGTGATCTCGTCGAACAGCACGCGGATGTACTGCGCGCGCTCAGGCACTTCGATGCCGAGCAGCTTTTCGATCGCGAGCACGTAGCCGTGCTCGTTGACCATCATCGACACGTAGTCGAGACGGTCCATGTACGGCACGGACTGGATGAACGTTTTGGATTCCGCGAGCTTTTCCGTCGCGCGGTGCAGCAGGCCGATGTGCGGATCGGCACGCTGGATGACTTCGCCGTCGAGCTCGAGCACGAGGCGCAGCACGCCGTGCGCTGCCGGGTGCTGCGGGCCGAAGTTGAGCGTGTAGTTCTTGATTTCTGCCATGACGCCCCCTTAATGTTTCAGACCGCCATAGCGATCCTCGCGGATCACGCGCGGCGTGATTTCGCGCGGCTCGATCGTCACCGGCTGGTACACGACCCGCTTCTCTTCCGGGTCGTAACGCATTTCGACATAGCCCGACACCGGGAAGTCCTTGCGGAACGGGTGGCCGATGAAGCCGTAGTCGGTGAGGATGCGGCGCAGGTCGGGGTGGCCTTCGAACACGATGCCGTACAGGTCGAACGCTTCGCGCTCGTACCAGTTCGCGGAGGTCCAGATGTCGACCAGCGACGCCACGATCGGCAGGTCGTCGTCCGGCGCGAATGCGCGCAGGCGCAGGCGCCAGTTGTTCGTGACCGACAGCAGGTGCGACACGGCCGCGAAACGCGGGCCGTCGTAGGCGCCATCGCCGAAGGTCTGGTAGTCGACGCCGCACAGGTCGAGCAGCTGCTCGAAACGGAGCTTCGGATCGTCGCGCAGCATCTTTGCGACTTCGAGGTAATCGCTCGCCTTCACGACGAGCGTCAGTTCACCGATCGCTTCGGTGAGGCTCACCACGCGCGCGCCGAGCGCGGCTTCGAGGTTTGCCTTGAGGGTCTCGATTTTGCTTGCCATATTGAGGGGACGCTCGGGGCTTTATTGACGGGCGATGGTATTGGTGCGGCGGATCTTCGCCTGAAGCTGGATCACGCCGTAGACCAGCGCCTCGGCTGTGGGCGGACAGCCCGGCACGTAGACGTCGACCGGCACGATCCGGTCGCAGCCGCGGACCACCGAGTACGAGTAGTGGTAGTAGCCACCGCCGTTCGCGCACGATCCCATCGAGATCACCCAGCGCGGCTCGGCCATCTGGTCGTACACGCGGCGCAGCGCGGGCGCCATCTTGTTGCAGAGCGTGCCAGCGACGATCATCACGTCCGACTGACGCGGGCTCGGACGGAACACGACGCCGAACCGGTCCAGGTCATAACGGGCTGCGCCCGCATGCATCATTTCGACGGCGCAACACGCGAGCCCGAACGTCATCGGCCACAGCGAGCCGGTACGCGTCCAGTTGATCAGCTTGTCAGCCGTCGTGGTGACAAACCCTTCCTTCAAGACCCCTTCGATACTCATTTGCTTTCCACTCCAGACGAGCGACCGAGCGTGGCCGCCCATGCAAACCGGCGATTAACCCATCACTCCCAGTCGAGGCCGCCTTTCTTCCAGATATAGGCAAAGCCCAGCAGGAATTCGAGCAGAAAAATCATCATTGCGATGAAACCCGGCCAGCCGATATCCCGGAGCGCGACGCCCCACGGAAACAGGAATGCGGTTTCGAGATCGAAGATGATGAACAGGATGGCGACGAGGTAGTACCGGACGTCGAATTTCATCCGGGCGTCTTCAAAGGCTTCGAAGCCGCACTCGTACGGTGCGTTCTTCTCGACGTCCGGCTTGTTGGGACCAAGGAGCTTGCCGATGCTGACCAGCGCTATACCTAAACCAGTGCCCACGAGGAGGAACAACAAGACGGGGTAATAGGCTGCGAGGTTCAAGGCAATCCTCTATCGGTTGGTTCTGAGCGTCCGGAGAATACCACTATCCGGCGGAAGGGATCATTTCGGAGTGCATGCGATCGCAAGACAACCGCAAGCACACTCCAGAAATGAAAAATGCCAGCCACTAGAAGCGGCTGGCATTGAGTAACTTTGGTGCCGACGGCGAGACTCGAACTCGCACAGCTTTCGCCACTACCCCCTCAAGATAGCGTGTCTACCAATTTCACCACGTCGGCACTGCATGCAACCGGGGCTGTAACTACTTGTTTCCCGCGAATCGCTTCAAGAATTAAATTCTAACCCGACTTCCAGAATTGTTCAACGCACAAACGCAAAAAATTTAACTTTTTATTTCGGGACGTCCTGGCCCGGCGCGCTTGCAGCCGAACCCGCGGCAGCGGATGCGGCGACAGCCGGCACCGATGCTGCAGGCGCCGATGCCGGTGCGGTCGCAACCCCACCCAGCACGCCCGCCGACGGCGTCGACTTGTACGAACCGAGGTACGTCAGCGCGAGCGTCGCGACGAAGAAGATCGTCGCGAGAATGCCCGTCGTACGCGACAGGAAGTTCGCCGAGCCCGTTGCACCGAACAGGCTGCCCGACGCGCCGCTGCCGAACGCAGCGCCCATGTCGGCACCCTTGCCGTGCTGCAGCAGCACGAGACCAATCACACCGAGTGCAGACAGCACCTGCACCACAATAATCAGCGTCTTGAATAACAGCATCACACCCACCCGAATGGATCAGGCGACCGGAACAACCGGCCACCGTCATGGTTCAATTCGATCGCAGACCGCTCAACGCGCGGCCCGGCAGATCGCCAGGAAATCTTCCGCCTTCAGCGACGCGCCGCCGATCAGGCCACCGTCGATGTCCGGCTGCGCAAACAGCTCTTCCGCGTTGTCCGGCTTCACGCTGCCGCCGTACAACACGGACACGTCCGCCGCACCCTTTGCCGCGAGACGCGCACGCAGGAACGCGTGCACGTCCTGTGCCTGCGCCGACGTCGCGCTCTTGCCCGTACCGATCGCCCAGACCGGCTCGTATGCGACGACGATTTGCGCCGCCTCGTCAGCCGTCAGCACGGCCAGTACTGCGTCGAGCTGCGCACCGACCACCTGCTCGGTCGCACCCGACTCGCGCTCGTCGAGCGTCTCGCCGACACACACGACAGGCGTGAGCCCTGCCGCGAGCGCGCGCTGCGTCTTCGCAGCGACCGTCTCGTTGCGTTCGCCGTGATACGCGCGGCGCTCCGAGTGACCGACGATCGCATAGCGTGCGCCGAACTCGGCGACCATCGCGGCCGCCACTTCACCGGTGAACGCGCCCTGCTCGTGCGCCGACACGTCCTGCGAGCCCCAGGCGACACGGCTGCCGTCGAGCTGCGCCTGAACCTGCGCGAGATACGGGAACGGCACGCACACGCCGACCGACGTTTCGGCCGCCACCGCGCCCGCGCCCTGCACCACTTCGTTCAGCAACGCCTGGTTGCCGGCCAGCCGGCCGTGCATCTTCCAGTTGCCGATCACACGCTTAGTTCTCTGTTTCGACATCGTGTCTGTCTCGTCACCGCTTGGTCATTAACGTGCCGGAAACCGGCCGTCAGGTTTGATCTGGCGAAGCAAACCGGCGATTTTACTGCGCGCGGCTTGAACCGGTCAAACCGCGCATGTCAAGCCCGGTCGCACGGGCCGTCAGGCGTTCGTACCCCAATCAAGCACGATCTTGCCGGTGTGCTCGCTGCTTTCCATCAGCGCGTGCGCCTGCGCAGCGTCCGCAGCTGGCAATACGCGATAGATCACCGGCTTGATGCGGCCGTCGGCAAGCAGCGGCCACACGCGCGACTTCAGCTGCGCGGCGATCTGCGCCTTGAACTCCACCGGACGCGGGCGCAGCGTCGAACCCGTGATCGTCAGCCGACGACGCAGGATCTCGCCCAGGTTGACGTCGGCCTTCGCACCGCCGAGCAACGCGATCAGCACGAGACGGCCGCCATCCGCGAGCGCGGACAGCTCGCGCGGCACGTACGAACCCGCCACCATGTCAAGGATCACGTCGACGCCGCGATCGTGCGTCAGCGACTTCACGACCTCGACGAAATCTTCCGTCTTGTAGTTGATCGCGCGTTCGGCGCCGAGCGCCTCGCACGCGCGGCATTTATCGGCCGTGCCGGCCGTCGCGAACACGCGAAAGCCGAGCGCATGCGCGATCTGGATCGCCGTCACGCCGATGCCGCTCGAGCCGCCCTGCACGAGCAGCGTTTCCTGCTCGCCGCCCTCGCCCGCGCCGAGCTGCGCACGGTCGAACACGTTGCTCCACACCGTGAAAAACGTTTCGGGCAGCGACGCGGCCTCGATATCGGTGAGCCCGTCGGGCACCGGCAGGCATTGCGGCAGCGGTGCGACCGCGTACTCCGCATAGCCACCGCCTGCGAGCAGCGCGCACACGCGATCGCCGAGCTTCAGGCCGAACGGGTTCAGCGCAGCGTCCGACAGGTCGCCGCCAATGATCTCGCCCGCAACCTCGAGGCCCGGCAGATCCGACGCACCCGGCGGCGGCGCATACGCACCCTTGCGCTGGAACACGTCGGGCCGGTTCACGCCGGAAGCCGCCACCTTGATCAGCACTTCGCCGCGCTTCGGTTCGGGGCGCGGACGCTCCGCAAGCTTCAGCACGTCGGGGGCACCGAATTCGGTGATTTCGATGGCTTTCATGGTGATGGTCGCTCCAGGATCAGGATCGGAATCGGATGGCGCGCCCGCGCGCGGCATGGACGCCCGGCCGGCGCTGCTGCGCCGCACAACGATGCTACAGAAAAAACGGCCGGCACGCTTTCGCACTGCCGGCCGTTGGTCCGCCTGCCCGCTTACTGCTGCGGCGGCGTGTCCGACTGCGACGCCGCCGCTGCTTCATTCAGCAGCGCCTTCGCCGACAGACGCACGCGACCCTTTTCGTCCGTCTGGATGACCTTGACCTTCACTTGCTGGCCTTCCTTCAGGTAGTCGTTGATGTCCTTCACACGCTCGTTGACGATTTCCGAGATGTGCAGCAGGCCATCCTTGCCCGGCAGCAGGTTCACGATCGCGCCGAAATCGAGCAGCTTCAGAACCGTGCCTTCGTACACCTGGCCGACTTCGATTTCGGCCGTGATGTTCTCGATACGCTTCTTCGCTTCGGCCATGCCGTCGCTGTTCGTGCTTGCGATCGTCACGACGCCGTCGTCGGAGATGTCGATGGTCGTGCCGGTTTCTTCCGTCAGCGCGCGGATCACCGAACCACCCTTGCCGATCACGTCGCGGATCTTTTCCGGGTTGATCTTGATCGTGATCATGCGCGGCGCGAATTCCGACAGTTGCGTGTTCGCACCCGAGACTGCCGACGTCATCTTGCCGAGGATGTGCATGCGGCCTTCCTTCGCCTGCGCGAGCGCGACCTGCATGATTTCCTTCGTGATGCCCTGGATCTTGATGTCCATCTGCAGTGCCGTCACGCCTTGTTCCGTGCCGGCCACCTTGAAGTCCATGTCGCCGAGGTGATCTTCGTCGCCGAGGATGTCGGTCAGCACCGCGAACTTGTTGCCTTCGAGGATCAGGCCCATCGCGATACCCGCGACGTGTGCCTTCATCGGCACGCCGGCGTCCATCAGCGCGAGGCAGCCGCCGCACACCGATGCCATCGACGACGAACCGTTCGATTCGGTGATTTCCGACACGACGCGGATCGAGTAGCCGAATTCGTCGGCACTCGGCAGGCACTTGACCAGCGCGCGCTTCGCGAGGCGGCCGTGGCCGATTTCGCGGCGCTTCGGCGAGCCGACGCGGCCCGTTTCGCCGGTCGCGAACGGGGGCATGTTGTAGTGGAGCATGAAGCGCTCGCGGTACTCGCCTTCGAGCGCGTCGATGATCTGCTCGTCACCCTTCGTGCCGAGCGTCGCGACGACCAGCGCCTGCGTCTCGCCGCGCGTGAACAGCGCCGAGCCGTGGGTACGCGGCAGCACGCCGGTGCGGATTTCGATCGGGCGCACGGTGCGCGTGTCGCGGCCGTCGATGCGCGGCTCGCCGTTCAGGATCTGCGAACGGACGATCTTGGCTTCGATGTCGAACAGCACGTTGCCGACCGTTGCCTTGTCGGCTGCGACCGTACCGGCTGCCTGCGCATCTTCCTCGAGCTTCGACGAGGTTGCTGCGTAGACTTCCTTCAGCTTCGTCGAGCGTGCCTGCTTGTCGCGGAGCTGGTAAGCAGCGAGCAGGTCGTTCTGTGCCAGCTCGGTCACACGCGCGATCAGCGCTTCGTTCTTCGGTGCCGGCTGCCAGTCCCACTCGGGCTTGCCGCCTTCGCGCACCAGTTCGTGGATCGCGTCGATCGCGACCTGCATTTGCTCGTGGCCGAACACCACGGCGCCCAGCATCACGTCTTCCGACAGTTGATCGGCTTCCGATTCGACCATCAGCACGGCACGTTCCGTACCTGCGACGACGAGGTCGAGGCTCGACGCCTTGATCTGGTCACGCGTCGGGTTCAGCACGTACGCGTTGTCGATGTAGGCCACGCGTGCGGCACCGACCGGGCCGTTGAACGGCAGGCCCGACACGGCGAGCGCAGCCGATGCGCCGATCAGCGCGGGGATGTCCGCCGGGATTTCCGGGTTCACGGACAGCACGTGGATCACGACCTGGACTTCGTTGTAGAAGCCTTCCGGGAACAGCGGGCGCAGCGGACGGTCGATCAGGCGCGACGTCAGCGTCTCGTGTTCCGACGGACGACCTTCGCGACGGAAGAAGCCGCCCGGGATCTTGCCGGCCGAGTAGGTCTTCTCGAGGTAGTCGACGGTCAGCGGGAAGAAATCCTGACCCGGCTTCGCCGACTTCGCGCCGACGACGGTTGCCAGCACGACGGTGTCTTCGACGTCGACGATCACGGCGCCGCTTGCCTGGCGAGCGACTTCACCGGTTTCGAGGCGCACCTTGTGCTGGCCCCACTGGAATTCCTTCACGACCTTGTTGAACATGGACATGGTTGCTCCTTTGAATTCATGCATTTCATTCGCCGCGCCGGCCATCCCGCGCGGCGGCGTCCCGACCGAATCACCCGGAGCAAGGTGTGTTTTTTATGCCATTCCAGCGCGGCACTCGTGCAGCGACGCGCTGGAATGACACAAATCCTGCCCCGGTATCAGTCGTTGCGGCAGCCCCGCACAACCGTGCCGGACAGCCTGCGGTGCGTGTGACGCTACGCACCGCGCAAAAACAAAATGCCTGTATCAGCGGACTGACACAGGCATCTTGCTGGCGGCAATCGCCTCGATTACTTACGCAGACCCAGCTTCTCGATCAGTGCGCGGTAACGGTCGGCATCCTTGCCCTTGAGGTAGTCGAGCAGCTTGCGGCGGCGGCTCACCATGCGCAGCAGGCCGCGGCGGCTGTGGTGATCCTTCGCGTGGGTCTTGAAGTGACCCGTCAGTTCGACGATACGTGCGGTCAGCAGTGCGACCTGGACTTCGGGGCTCCCCGTGTCGTTGGTACCGCGGGCGAACTGAGCAACAACTTCCGACTTCTTGATATCTGCAACAGACATGTGATTTCCTTTCTAACTGAACAGGCGGACACGGAAGAATGGCCGTGCCGTGACTTACAACCGGCGCGCATTGTAGCACAACTCCGCGCCGTTCTTACCGCCTCCTGTCACGGGCGCGTCATCGAGCAGGCGGACGGCATCTCCGTGCGCTGCGCCGGCACCGCGAGCACCGTCCGGAAGCCATAGCCCGAACCCTCGTTGTCGAAGCGCACACCCGGCGTGCCGACCTTGTCCATCTCCATCACGTAAAGGGGCTGGATCAACTGGTGATCCTGCGCGCGCATCCGCGACGCGTGGAAGCCGTCATCGAACGACAGGCCCTCGAGTGCGCGCGCGACCGCGACGGGGTCGGCCGACCCCGCGCGGTTCATCGCGGCGGCCAGCATCTCGATCATCAGGCTCATCCGTCGCACCGGATAGTCGTCCTGGGTGGCCGGAAAACGGTTCCGGAACGCGCGGTAGAACGCATCGGATTTCGCGCCGCCTGCGTTCGGGTGCCAGTCCGCCACGGCCACGACCCGCCCGACACCGGCATCGCCAAGCGCGGCCGGCGCGCCGAGGCTGTTGCCGTAGAAGGTATAGAACTTCGCATTCAGCCCCTGCTCGCGCGCCGCCTTCACGAGCAGCGTGAGGTCGTTGCCCCAGTTGCCGGTCACGACGGCGTCGGCACCGCTCGCGCGGATCTTCGCGATGTACGGCGAGAAATCCTTGATCCGCCCGATCGGGTGGAATTCGTCGCCGGCGATCGTCACGTCCGGGCGCCGCGCAGCCAGCGCCTGCCGGGCGAGCGTACTGACGTCGTGGCCGAAACTGTAGTCCTGGTTCAGCAGGTAGACCTTGCGGAGCGCGCGGTCGCGCGCCATCACATCCGCGAGCGCGGCCATCCGCATGCCCGCGTGCGCATCGAAGCGGAAATGCCAGAAACTGCAGCGCGCGCCGGTCAGCGCCGGATCGTCGGCCGAGTAGTTGAGGAACAGCATCCGGTTGTCCGGATCGCGCGCGTTCAGCTTGTCGAGCGCCGCGACGAGCGCAGCTGCGACGGCCGAGCTGTTGCCTTGCGTGACGAACCCGATATGGCGATCCGCGGCCGCGCGCAACTGTACGAGCGCCTCCTCCGGGCTACCCTTGCTGTCGAGCACCACGAGTTCGAGCGGATGCGCGCCGTCGCGCAGCTTCACGCCGCCCGCCGCATTGACCTGCTCGACGCCGAAGCGCAGGTTGCGTTCGACCGCCGCGCCCGCATTCGCGAACGGGCCCGACATCCCTTCGATCAGCGCGATCCGCACCGGCTCGCCGCCCGCAAACGCGGACGACACCAGCATCCACCCCGCGCTCAACGCGAGCGCACACCGCTTCCACCCCTGCATCGGCCACCTGCCCTTCAATCTGCCCGAGAAGCGCGGATCATAGGCCGGCGCCCCCGCCGCCCGCAAGCGCGGCGCTTCCGGCGATCCGCACCGATTTTTTCCTCGCGATGCGCGGCCGCGCGCCGTCCGTGATAAAACGGGACTTGTTTCCGTATTCTGGAGAATCCCCATGCGCATTCGCATTTCCGCGCGCCTGCCGATGCTGCTCGCCAGCGCCGCCGCGCTGCTGGCCGGTTGCGCGCAACCGTGGCAGCAATACCAGGCCGGCCAGGACGAGTCGGCGATCGTCGCACGCATGGGCCCGCCGCGCGAGATCTACGACCTGCCCGGCGGCGGCAAGCGCCTGATGTGGCCGACCCAGCCGATGGGCGAAATCACCATCGCGGCCGACGTCGATGCGGCCCACAAGATCGTCAACGTGCGCCAGGTCCTGCAGCCGAACGAGTTCTATCGCGCAGAGATCGGCAAGTGGACGAAGACCGACGTGCTCGTCAACTTCGGACGCCCCGTCGAGACGTCCTACTTCCCGCTGATGAAGCGCGAGGTGTGGACCTACCGGTATCTCGAGGACAACGTCTGGTACATGATGTACAGCTTCTACTTCGATCCGCAGGGCATCCTGCGCATCACGCAGAAAACGCCCGACCCGCTGCACGATCCGGACCGGCGCAACCTGTTCTGACCGATTACGCATTTACGCGCAATTTTCACCATGGCCATTCACGAATCATTGCGTGAATGGCCATTTCATTTTTTCCGCCCTCCTATTAATTCGGCAAATTCGACGGAAATCTTTTCCGATCGATGACATGCCGATGGCACCACGCTGACATCCCCGTCATACGGGCCTTTGCGCCGAAACAGGCACGCGCAGTGCATGTCATGCGGCGAACTGGTGCACGCCATGCACTACGCCAAATCAATTTGAAACAAATTGTTTCAACCCACCCGAAGCGCTAGGGCATACCCCTAATATCAGTCGAAACCAAACCTTTCAATTTAGAAAGAATGCCATTGCGTCATTTCTGCCGATATTCGTTTGCCTTTATCAAAAAGGAGTCCTCATGAATCGCCCCAAGAGCATGCTGGTTGCCAACATCGCCTGGGCCCGCGAAACGCGTGAATACACGCCCGGCTTCTTCGACGCGCTCGCGCGCGGCCAGAACCCGCGCGTGCTGTGGATCGGCTGCGCCGACAGCCGCGTGCCGGCCGAAACCATCACGCACTGCGCGCCCGGCGAGCTGTTCGTCCATCGCAACATCGCGAACCTGTTCCATCCCGACGACGACAATTCCGCCAGCGTGCTCGAGTACGCGGTGCGCGTGCTGCAGGTCGACCACGTGATCGTGTGCGGGCACTACGGATGCGGCGGCGTACGCGCGTCGCTGCTGCCGCCACCGTCCGACCTGCCGCACGTCGCACGCCGCATCGCTCCGCTGTGCGCGCTCGCGCGGCGCCATCGCGACGCGCTGGACGGACTCGACGACGCGGCCGCCGCCGACCGCCTCGCCGAACTCAACGTGCTCGAACAGGTGCGGCTGCTGCGCGCATCCCCGATCGTGCGGGGCCGCGAACGGCCGCCGCTCGTGCACGGCTGGATCTTTTCGCTCGCCGACGGCCGCCTGCAGGAACTCGATTCCGGCTACACCACGCCGACCGTCGACGTCGAACCCGTGCAGGCCGCGACGGCCGGCGCGCTCGGCTGACCTACCCCGCCCCCAAGCCAATGAAATCGCCCTAACCATGAAACTGAACGAGCGCCTGTCCACCCTGCCGCGCGACATCGTCGCCGGCGTCGTCGTTTTCCTCGTCGCGCTGCCGCTGTGTCTCGGCATCGCCAATGCGTCCGGCGTCGAGCCGTTCGCCGGGCTCGTGTCCGGCATCGTCGGCGGCATCGTCGTCGCGTTGCTGAGCGGCTCGTCGCTGTCCGTCAGCGGGCCGGCCGCCGGCCTCGTCGTGATCGTCGTCGAAGGGATCGCCCAACTTGGCAGCTTCTCCGCGTTCCTGCTCGCGGTGCTGCTGTCCGGCGTACTGCAGTTCGGGTTCGGCATGCTGCGCGCCGGCCGCTTCGCCGCCTATGTGCCGTCGCCCGTCATCAAGGGCATGCTCGCCGCGATCGGCCTCCTGTTGATCGTGAAGCAGATTCCGTTCGCCTTCGGTATCGGCGGCTCGGCCGCGCAATCGTTTGCGAATTGGCCGGGCCTGCCGGTCGCGTGGGCGGCCACGGCCATCGCGCTCGCCTCGCTCGCGCTGCTGGTCGCGTGGGACACGCCCGCACTGCGCCGCTTCGCGCTGGTGCGCTCGGTGCCGGCCCCGCTCGCCGTGGTCGTGCTGGGCATCGGCGCCACGCTCGTGCTGAGTGTCGTCGCCCCGTCGGTTGCGCCGGGCGCCGCCCATCGCGTGACGCTGCCCGAACTCGGATCGTTCGCGGCGTTCGCGGCGTCGCTCAAGCATGCGGAGCTCGGGCCGAACTTCGCGCAGCTCGTGAATCCTGACGTGTGGCGCGTCGCGATCACGCTTGCGGTCGTCGCAAGCCTCGAGACGCTGCTGAGCCTCGAAGCTGTCGAGCAGATCGACCCGAAGCGCCGGCCGACCCAGCCCGATCGCGAGCTCAAGGCCCAGGGCGTCGGCAATCTCGTCGCGGGCGCGGTCGGCGGGCTGCCGATCACGTCGGTGATCGTGCGCAGCTCGGTGAACGTCAATGCGGGCGCGCAAAGCCGGATGTCGGCGATCGTGCACGGGATGCTGCTGCTCGCGAGCGTGTTCGCGCTCACCGGCCTGATCAACCTGATCCCGCTCGCAAGCCTGGCCGCGATCCTGATCCACACCGGCTTCAAGCTCGCTAAACCGGCGCTGTTCCGCTCGGTGATGAAACAGGGGCCGGCCGCGTTCGTGCCGTTCGCCGCGACGATTGCCGGCGTGCTCGCGGTCGACCTGCTGTTCGGCATCGCGCTCGGCCTTGCCTGCAGCGTGCTGGCGGTCGCCGTCGCGAACCTGAAGAGCCCCGTCACGCTCGCGCAGCACGATGACCACTTCCTGCTGTCGTTCCGCAAGGACGTGTCGTTTCTCGGCAAGGTGCAGGTCAAGCATCACCTGCGGCACATTCCCGACCGGGCCGCGGTGATCATCGACGCGACGCGCGCCGACTACATCGATCACGACGTGCTCGAACTGCTCGACGCGTTCGTTGCCGATGCGCCGCGACGCGGCATCGCGGTCGAGTTCCGGCGGCGCAGCCCGGCACCGCGCGCGGCCGCGCGCCGCGGGCTGTTCCGTGCGCCAGCAGCCGAATGAGCGACGCATGAAAAACGCCCCGGCGGCGCAGGGCCGCACGGGGCGTTTCGGCGGAGCGCCGCGCGCGGCGCTTACGAGCGCTGCGGGTTGACCTTGTCGTCCTTCGAATGCAGCTTGTTCAGTGCGGAGATGTACGCCTTCGCGGATGCGGCGACGATGTCCGGATCGGTGCCGACGCCATTGACGATCCGCCCGCTCTTCGACAGTCGGACCGTCACTTCGCCCTGCGCCTGCGTACCGGTCGTGATCGCGTTCACCGAGTACAGCAGCAGCTCGGAACCACTGCCGACTTCGCTCTCGATCGCATTGAACGTCGCGTCGACCGGACCGTTGCCGCGTGCCTCGCCGGTCACTTCCTTGCCCTCGACCCCGAACACGACCTTCGCGTGCGGCTGCTCGCCCGTTTCCGAGTGCTGCGACAGCGACACGAACTTGAAGTGCTCCTGCTCGTGCGCAAGTGCCGATTCCTCGGACACGATCGCGATGATGTCTTCGTCGAAGATCTCGGCCTTGCGGTCGGCCAGATCCTTGAAGCGCATGAACGCGGCATTCAGTTCGCTCTCGCTGTCGAGCGACACGCCCAGCTCCTGCAGGCGCTGCTTGAACGCGTTGCGGCCCGACAGCTTGCCGAGCACGATCTTGTTCGCGGTCCAGCCCACGTCTTCCGCGCGCATGATCTCGTAGGTGTCGCGCGCCTTCAGCACGCCGTCCTGGTGGATGCCCGATGCATGCGCGAACGCGTTCGCGCCGACCACCGCCTTGTTCGGCTGCACGACGAAACCGGTGATCTGCGACACGAGCTTCGACGTCGGCACGATCTGCGACGTGTCGATACCGACGTCGAGACCGAAGTAGTCCTTGCGCGTCTTCACGGCCATCACGATCTCTTCGAGCGACGTGTTGCCCGCGCGCTCGCCGAGACCGTTGATCGTGCACTCGATCTGACGCGCGCCGCCGATCTTCACGCCGGCGAGCGAGTTCGCGACCGCCATCCCGAGGTCGTTATGGCAGTGCACCGAGAAGACCGCCTTGTCCGAATTCGGAATGCGTTCGCGCAGCGTCTTCACGAGGTTGCCGTACAGCTCCGGCACGCCATAGCCGACCGTGTCGGCGATGTTGATCGTCGTCGCACCTTCGGCGATCACGGCTTCCAGCACGCGGCACAGGAAATCCATGTCGGAGCGGCTGCCGTCTTCCGGCGAGAACTCGACGTTGTCGGTGAACTTGCGCGCGAAGCGCACCGCGAGGCGCGCCTGCTCGAACACCTGGTCGGGCGTCATCCGCAGCTTCTTCTCCATGTGCAGCGGCGACGTCGCGATGAACGTGTGGATCCGGAAGCTCTCGGCCGGCTTCAGTGCGTCGGCCGCGCGCTGGATGTCCTTGTCGTTGGCGCGCGCCAGCGAGCAGATCGTGCTGTCCTTGATGAGACCGGCGATCGTGTGGATCGCGTCGAAATCGCCGTTCGAGCTGGCCGCGAAGCCGGCCTCGATCACGTCGACCTTCATCCGCTCGAGGTGCTTCGCGATGCGGATTTTCTCTTCCTTCGTCATCGACGCACCGGGCGATTGCTCGCCGTCACGCAACGTCGTATCGAAAATGATCAGCTTGTCTGTCATGGGGGGCTCCAGGGCTCTTTATACGGAAGTCAAACGTAACGAGATCGCGCCACCGCTGGCGACGCTCAACAACAGACGAGGCTTGACGGGGGGCGAGAACGGTCAGCGCGGCAGGCGCGCCAAAGCTAGCGCGCGTAGCGGCGCACCGGCTAGAAGGAGGGAGAGGCGGGAAAATGCAGTCATGCCAAAGACTATAGCGGCATTCCGTTGGGTGCGCAATCGGACGGCACCCGGGGCTTCCGGCGGCACGGATCGAACAAGGGACAAATGAAAACGGCGGCCACCAGGCCGCCGTTTCCGGGCAAAAAACGCGCGTGCGTCAGTGATCGCGCTGCGACGAGCGCGCCGGATTCGCGCGCCCGCGGATGGCCATGTAGGCCCAGAACACGTAGCCGGACAGCCCGTACAGCACGAACAGGCAGAACAGCATCAGCGGCGGATCGGACGACACGAGCACGAACGCGACGACGACCAGCAGGATCGCCGCGAACGGCACGCGGTGCCGCACGTCGAGCGCCTTGCCGCTGTAGAACGGTGCGTTCGACACCATCGTCACGCCCGCGTAGATCGTCAGCACGAACGCGACCCACGGCAGCCAGCCGAGCTTCATCGGCACGCGGTTGTCGGTGGCGAGCCACACGAAGCCCGCGATCAGCGCGGCGGCGGCCGGGCTCGGCAGCCCCTGGAAGAAACGCTTGTCGACGACGCCGATGTTCGTATTGAAGCGTGCGAGGCGCAGCGCGGCGCCCGAGCAGTACACGAACGCGGCGAGCCAGCCCCAGCGGCCGAGATCCTTCAGCACCCACTCGTACATCACGAGCGCGGGCGCGACGCCGAACGACACCATGTCCGACAGGCTGTCGAACTGCTCGCCGAACGCGCTCTGCGTATGCGTCATGCGCGCAACGCGCCCGTCCATCCCGTCGAGCACCATCGCGACGAAAATCGCGATCGCGGCGATCTCGAAGCGCACGTTCATCGCCTGCACAACCGCGAAGAAGCCGCAGAACAGCGCGGCGGTCGTGAATGCGTTCGGCAGCAGGTAGATGCCGCGCGTCTTCAGGAACCGCTGGCGCGCGGCGCGGCGGCTCTCGATGGGCACCGGATCCTGTGCCATCACCTTGTTGCGGCGGAACGGGCGTGGCGTCTGGCCGGCGCCGTTGCGCGGCCGACGCGGTTTGAATGCGGCCATCGTGCGCCCCGCCGCTTACTGTTCGAGTTCGGCGAGGATCGTCGACGACGCGTAGACCTTCTCGCCGATCGACACCTTCGCGCGGCTGCCGAGCGGCAGGTACACGTCGACGCGCGAACCGAAGCGGATGAAACCGTAGCGCTGGCCGCGCGACAGCGGTTCGCCGGCGCGTACGTAGCAGAGGATCCGGCGTGCGACGAGGCCGGCGATCTGCACGGCGGTCACGGTCTTGCCGCTCGCCGTCTGGATCACGACCGCATTACGCTCGTTCTCGGTCGACGCCTTGTCGATCGCCGCGTTCAGGAACGCGCCCGGGAAGTACTCGACCTTGGAGATCGCGCCATCGACCGGCGAACGCTGCGAATGGACGTTGAAGACATTCATGAACACGCTGATCTTCAGCGCTTCGCGGTTCGCGTACGGGTCTTGCGCGGTCTCGACCGCGACGATGCGGCCGTCTGCCGGGCACAGCACCGCGTTCGGCTGCGCCGGGATCGGGCGCTGCGGATCGCGGAAGAACTGGACGACGAAGACGAGCAGCAGCCAGAACGGCCACGCGAAGCCGAAGCCCCCGACGGCGTGGATCAACAGCGCGATGACGGCTGCAATCGCGATGAACGGCCAGCCTTCGCGCGCGATGATCGGATGAGGATAGTTCATGGATTCGTTCTGTGTTCGGTGAATTGCAAAGCCCGTAGGATAGCAAAAGCCGCCCGGGGCACTGCTGCCTTCGGGCGGCTTTTTGGTACCGGCCCTCTATTCGAGGGGCCGGAACAGCACGCGGCGCTTAGTTCTTCGACTGGTCGACGAGCTTGTTCTTCGCGATCCACGGCATCATCGCGCGCAGCTTCGCACCGACTTGCTCGATCTGGTGCTCGGCCGTCAGGCGGCGGCGCGACTGCAGCGTCGGTGCGCCTGCCTTGTTCTCGAGAATGAAGCTCTTCGCGTACTCGCCCGTCTGGATGTCGGTCAGGCACTGCTTCATCGCCTTCTTCGTCTCTTCCGTGACGATGCGCGGGCCCGTCACGTACTCGCCGTACTCGGCGTTGTTCGAGATCGAGTAGTTCATGTTCGCGATGCCGCCTTCGTAGATCAGGTCGACGATCAGCTTCAGTTCGTGCAGGCACTCGAAGTACGCCATTTCCGGCGCGTAGCCTGCTTCGACCAGCGTCTCGAAGCCAGCCTTGATCAGCTCGACGGTACCGCCGCACAGCACGGCCTGCTCGCCGAACAGGTCGGTTTCGGTTTCTTCACGGAAGTTGGTTTCGATGATGCCTGCACGGCCGCCGCCGTTCGCTGCCGCGTACGACAGTGCGATGTCACGTGCCGCGCCCGACTTGTTCTGCGCAACCGCGATCAGGTGCGGCACGCCGCCACCTTGCGAGTACGTACCGCGAACCGTGTGGCCCGGTGCCTTCGGCGCGATCATGATCACGTCGAGGTCGGCGCGCGGGATCACCGCGCCGTAGTGGACGTTGAAGCCGTGCGCGAATGCCAGCGCTGCGCCCTGCTTGATGTTCGCGTGGACTTCCTTCGCGTACACGTCGGCGATCTGCTCGTCCGGCAGCAGCATCATCACGACGTCGGCGCCCTTCACCGCTTCCGCGACTTCCTTGACCGACAGGCCGGCGTTCTCGGCCTTGCTCCACGACGCGCCGCCCTTGCGCAGGCCGACCGTCACGTTCACGCCGCTGTCCTTCAGGTTCAGCGCGTGTGCATGGCCTTGCGAGCCGTAGCCGATGATCGTGACTTGCTTGCCCTTGATGAGGGAGAGGTCAGCGTCTTTGTCGTAGAAAACGTTCATGATGGTTCCTTCGCTAATTCAAAAATTCAACAATTCGTTCGGATGGAGTACTGCGGGCCGGGACATGACGGCGCACCCGGCGTGCCTGTCTGGCATCACACCTTCAGGATGCGCTCGCCGCGTCCGATGCCGGAGCTGCCGGTGCGCACGGTCTCTAGGATCGCGCCCGCGTCCAGCCCCTGGATGAATGCGTCGAGCTTGTCGCTCGCGCCCGTCAATTCGATCGTGTAGGTCTTTTCGGTCACGTCGATGATGCGGCCGCGGAAAATGTCCGCCATCCGCTTCATTTCTTCGCGCTCCTTGCCCACTGCACGTACCTTGATCAGCATCAGCTCGCGTTCGATGTGTGCACCGTCGGTCAGGTCCACCACTTTCACCACCTCGATCAGGCGGTTCAGATGCTTCGTGATCTGTTCGATCACGTCGTCGGAGCCAATGGAAACGATGGTGAGCCGCGACAGCGATTGGTCTTCGGTCGGCGCCACCGTCAAGGTTTCGATGTTGTAGCCGCGTGCGGAAAACAGACCGACCACGCGCGACAGCGCGCCCGGTTCGTTCTCCAGCAGGACGGAAATGATGTGTCTCATGTTCGCTTCTTCCAGAATGTGTCCGTGTCGATTCACTCGCGCCGCGCGCTGCCGCGTGCCGCACCGCCCTTCGTGAAGGCGGCCGCATCGGGCTCAGGCGCGCGTCGCGCCGTTACAGATCTTCCGATCCGAGCAGCATCTCGGTGATGCCCTTGCCGGCCTGTACCATCGGCCAGACGTTTTCGGTCGGATCGGTCTGGAAGTCGAGAAACACGGTGCGGTCCTTCAGGCGCAGCGCTTCCTTCAGCGCCGGCTCCACATCCGAGGTCTTTTCGATCCGCAAGCCGACATGGCCATACGCTTCGGCGAGCTTCACGAAATCAGGCAGTGCATCCATGTACGAATGCGAATAGCGCTTGCTGTATTCGATCTGCTGCCACTGGCGAACCATGCCGAGATAGCGGTTGTTCAGCGAAATGATCTTCACGGGCGTGTCGTACTGCAGGCACGTCGACAGTTCCTGGATGCACATCTGGATCGAGCCTTCGCCCGTGATGCACAGCACGTCGTCGTCCGGGTGCGCCATCTTGACGCCCATCGCTGCCGGCAGGCCGAAGCCCATCGTGCCGAGACCGCCGGAGTTGATCCAGCGACGCGGCTTGTTGAAACGGTAGAACTGCGCCGCCCACATCTGGTGCTGGCCGACGTCCGAGCACACGAACGCATTGCCGTCCGTCAGCTCCCACGCCTTCTCCACCACGTATTGCGGCTTGATGATCTCGCTTTCGCGGTCGTATTTCAGGCAGTCCTTCGAGCGCCAGCCCTCGATGTCCTTCCACCATTGCGCGAGCGCCTCGGTGTCAGGGCCATGCTCGGCCGTCTGCAGCTGCTCGATCAGCTCCTTCAGCACTTCCTTCACGTCGCCGACGATCGGGATGTCGACCTTCACACGCTTCGAGATCGACGACGGGTCGATGTCGATGTGGATGATCTTGCGCGGACGCGACGCGAAGTGCGCCGGGTCGCCGATCACGCGGTCGTCGAAGCGGGCACCGATCGCGATCAGCACGTCGCAGTGCTGCATCGCCATGTTCGCTTCGTAGGTGCCGTGCATGCCGAGCATGCCGAGGAATTTCTTGTCCGACGCGCGATAGCCGCCAAGGCCCATCAGCGTGTTCGTGACCGGGTAGCCGAGCAGGTCCGCGAACTGGTTCAGTTCGCGCGACGCGTCGGCGAGGATGATGCCGCCACCCGTGTAGATGTACGGACGCTTCGCCGTCAACAGCAGCGACACGGCCTTGCGGATCTGACCCGAATGGCCTTTCGTGACCGGGTTGTACGAACGCAGCGACACGTTCTTGACGGGCTCGTACTCGCACGGCGTCTTCGAGATGTCTTTCGGGATGTCGATCAGCACCGGGCCTGGACGGCCGGTACGGGCGATATAGAACGCCTTCTTGACGGTTTCCGCGAGGTCGCGCACGTCCTTCACGAGGAAGTTGTGCTTCACGCACGGACGCGTGATGCCGACGGTGTCGCATTCCTGGAATGCATCCTGGCCGATCGCGGCCGTGGGCACCTGGCCGCTGATCACGACCATCGGGATCGAATCCATGTACGCCGTGGCGATGCCGGTCACCGCATTGGTGACACCGGGGCCCGACGTCACGAGACAGACGCCGACATTGCCGGTGGAACGCGCATACGCATCGGCTGCGTGCACGGCCGCCTGTTCGTGGCGCACCAGCACGTGCTGAATCTTGTCCTGCTTGTAAAGCTCGTCGTAGATGTAGAGTACCGAGCCGCCGGGGTAGCCCCAGATGAATTCGACGTTTTCATCGGCCAGTGCCTTCATGAGCACGGTACCGCCGATGGAGTCGCTATCGGGAGGGGAAAGGGGTTCCGACGTGGAGAATTCCGCGCTGGGCATGTTCATTTTGACCTTTCGAATTTTCGGCAAAAAATTGATCGGGTGCTCTCTGCCGGGCTTGTGGCTCGGGTTCAAGCGGCGCGTCCAGTTTGAAGGGCAGGCTTCTTGGGCCAGCCTCAAATGAGACCATCACTTCATGTTGCGAATCATTGACGATAGCGGGTCGTGAATGGGCCGTCAAGCAAAATATCCCGCAGCGCATCATGGGCAGCGCCCGGCACCCCGCCGCCGCGGCTCGCGCGCAACGTACGGCGCCCAACCCGGTGCCAAGCGGCGCGAAAATTTGATAGCATCCGCGGGTTTTACGAAATTTTTCGACCTTTTACACCACGCAGCGGCCCGCAGCGCATACCTTCACGGAATGGCATCAGACAAGGAACTCGCCGACTTTCTGGCGGGCGTCGAAAGGCGCGCGTTCAAGCAGGCTGCGTACGCCGTGCGTGACGACGATGCGTCGCTCGACATCGTGCAGGACGCGATGATCAAGCTTGCGGAGAAGTACGGCGACCGGCCGGCGGCAGAACTGCCGCTGCTTTTTCAGCGGATCCTGCAGAACGCGATCCACGACTGGTTCCGCCGGCAGAAAGTCCGCAACACGTGGGTCACGCTCTTCTCGTCGCTGAACAACAGCGACGACGACGACTTCGACCCGCTCGAAACACTCGAATCCGCGGACGACAACGCGGGCGTCGAGAGCAGCGAGCACCGCCTCGAACGAGAGCAGGTTCTGGCCCTGATCGACGAAGAAATCCAGAAACTTCCGGCGCGTCAACGGGAAGCGTTCCTGATGCGTTATTGGGAAGATATGGATGTCGCCGAGACTGCCGCCGCTATGGGGTGCTCCGAGGGCAGCGTGAAGACGCACTGCTCACGGGCCACCCACACGCTGGCGCACGCGCTCAAGGCCAAAGGAATCACGCTATGAGCTCCGCTCCCGCAAATCGAGAACACGAATTCGCGTTGAAGGTACGT
>NZ_JAAGPG010000158.1:0-16445 GCF_017104665.1 Burkholderia sp. Se-20378
GCTCGTCGCGAGCGTGCCGGCCGTGCCGGTTCCCGCGTCCGCCGCGTCCGGGATGAGCGGGGCCGGCCGCGGGCTGCTGTTCGCCGCGCTGGTCGCGCACGGCGTGCTGCTCCACATGACGATCTTTCCGAACGACGCGATGGTGTTCGGCTTCGCGTTCGCGCTGTCCGCGATGTTCTGGCTCGGCGCCGGCATCTACTGGATCGAGAGCTTCTTCTTCCCGCTCGACAGCCTGCGCCTGCTGGTATTGCCGCTCGCGTGCGGCGCGTCGCTGCTGCCGCTCGTGTTCGGCGGCGTGCGGGTGCTTCCATATGCCGCAGCGCCGCTGTTCAAGCTGCATTTCCTGATCGCGAACATCGCATATGGCCTGTTCGCGATCGCGGCGCTGCACGCGATCCTGATGCTGATGGTCGAGCGGCGCCTGCAGTCGCTGAGGAGCGGCGGGCGCGACGGCTCGACGGGCTGGATCGCGAGCTGGCTTGAGACGCTGCCGCCGCTGCTCACGCTCGAGAAGCTGCTGTTCCGCCTGATCGGCGCCGGCTTCGTGCTGCTCACGCTGACGCTCGCGTCGGGCATCCTGTTCAGCGAGCAGGTCGACGCGCGCGCGCTGCGGCTCGACCACAAGACGGTATTCGCGATCCTGTCGTGGCTGATGTTCGGCGGCCTGCTGGTTGCCCGCAAGACGTCCGGCTGGCGTGGCCGTGGTGCCGCGCGCTGGGTGCTCGTGTCGTTCGCCGCGCTGCTGCTCGCGTATGTCGGCAGCCGGTTCGTTTTCGAGGTGCTGCTGCACCGTTCCGTGGTTTGAACGCAGGTTTCCGATGCGACAGATTCTTCTCCTGATTCTTCTCTTCTTCGCGGGTTCGTGGATTGCGCGCAAGCTGCGCCAGGCCCAGGAGCAAGCGCAGGCGCGCACTGGCCGCGGAGCCGGTTACGACGGTGCGCCCGGCGCCGGCGGCGCGGGTGCGGCACGCCCGAACGGCGACGTGCGGTCGCTGCCAGAGCCGATGGTGCGCTGCGCCGAATGCGGCGTGCATGCGCCGAAGGGCGACGCTGTCGCCGCGGGCGGCGAATACTTCTGCAGTGCCGAGCACGCGCAGCGCCACGCCGCACGGTCGAGTGGTCGCGACGCAAGATGAGCGACGCGCTGCTGCTGTCGGTCGACGCGAACGGCTGGGTGCGCGAAGCGCGCCATGCGCCGTCGCCGAACTTCGAGGTGCGGCCTGCGGGCGCGGTGCCGACGCTCGTGGTCGTCCACAACATCAGCCTGCCGCCCGGCGAATTCGGCGGCGATGCGATCGAGGCGCTGTTCCTGAACCGCCTCGACTGCGATGCGCACCCTTATTACCAGAGCCACCTGCGCGACGTGCGCGTGTCCGCGCACTTCCTGATCCGCCGCAGCGGCGAGCTCGTGCAGTTCGTGTCGTGCGACGAGCGCGCATGGCACGCGGGCTCGTCCGAGTTCTTCGGCCGGCCGCGCTGCAACGACTTCTCGATCGGCATCGAGCTCGAAGGCGCGGACGACGTGCCGTTCGACGACGCGCAGTATGCGATGCTCGCCGCGCTCTCTCGCGCGCTCGCGGCACGCTACCCAGTCGACGCATTTGCGGGGCACTCGGACGTCGCGCCGGGCCGCAAGACCGACCCGGGCCCGCATTTCAATTGGCAACGCTTCGCGAGCGATGCCGGGTTTTCCGCCGAATACTTTCCTTTCCGTCAGCACTGATCGCGGGTTTTTTGAGGGCGCGAAATTTTTTTTTCCGACCAATGCCTTGTCACGTCTGAGCCTGCGCGGGGCGGGGGTGATGTCAATACCTTCAGCGCAAATTATCCATTTTGACGTCCTCCGAATGTCCACTATACTTGGTGCCAGTTGAGTAGTTCTGTACTAGATATAGTGTGTGTCGCAGGGGAAACCCGAGCGGCACCGGCCGGCGGGCAACGCCGGTGGACAGGGTTCTCAGGGCGGCGCGTCAGGCCGGGTGGTCCGGGCGTCGCGATCAGCGCAGCGAATTTCGACGGGGCAGGGTACACATGACGAAGCACACGACCGGATCGGTTGTCGCGCATCGACCGAACCGGCTTCCCCGGCGCATCGCTCGCCTCTTACCGCTCGCGCACCGCGTTGCGCAGCGTTCGTTTTAATCCGCGGTTCTCTCCGCACCATCCAACACCAGGAGCTTTGCACATGCAAACCACCGACAACGCGACGTCCCAGTACGAGAGCGCCTCGAGCCGTCCGCTCGGCGGGACCGAACAGGGCGCGAAGGCGCTCGCGCCGCAGGCCACGTTCGCCGACTACAAGGTGATCCGCCGTAACGGCAGCGTCGTATCGTTCGAACCTTCGAAGATCGCGATCGCGGTGACCAAGGCTTTCCTGGCCGTCAATGGCGGGCAGGGCGCGGCATCGGCACGCGTGCGCGAGCAGGTCGAGCAACTGACGCAGAACGTCGTGCGCGCGCTCGTGCGCAGCCGCCCGAACGGCGGTACGTTCCATATCGAAGACATCCAGGACCAGGTCGAACTCGCGCTGATGCGCGGCGGCGAGCACAACGTCGCGCGTGCGTACGTGCTGTATCGCGAGAAGCGTCACCTCGAGCGCCAGCACGCGGGCGAGGAAGCAGCGGCAGCGGGCGGCGAGGCGAGCACCGGCATCAACGTCGTCGACAACGGCGTCACGCGTCCGCTCGATCTGAACGCGCTGCGCGCGCTGATCGCGTCGGCATGCGACGGCCTCGGCGCTGCGGTTAACCCTGATCCGATCGTCGCCGAAACGGTGAAGAACCTGTACGACGGCGTGCCGATGAGCCAGGTCTACGACTCGGCAATCCTGGCTGCGCGCACGATGATCGAGAAGGATCCGGCATACAGCCAGGTCACGTCCCGCATCCTGCTGCACACGATCCGTCGCGAGATCCTCGGCGAGGAAGTGGTCCAGGCCGAGATGTCGACCCGTTACGCGGAATACTTCCCGCAGTTCCTGAAGCGCGGCGTCGACGCCGGCCTGCTCGACGACAAGCTGCTGCAGTTCGACCTGAAGCGCCTCGGCGAAGCACTCGACGCGAACCGCGACCTGCAGTTCGGCTACCTCGGCCTGCAGACGCTGTACGACCGCTACTTCCTGCACGTCGAAGGCGCCCGCATCGAAATGCCGCAGGCATTCTTCATGCGCGTCGCGATGGGCCTGTCGCTGAACGAGATCGACCGCGAAACGCGTGCGATCGAGTTCTACAACGTGCTGTCCAGCTTCGACTTCATGAGCTCGACGCCGACGCTGTTCAACTCGGGCACGCACCGCTCGCAGCTGTCGTCGTGCTACCTGACGACGGTCGCGGACGATCTCGACGGCATCTATGAAGCGCTGAAGGAAAACGCGCTGCTGTCGAAGTTCGCCGGCGGCCTGGGCAACGACTGGACGCGCGTGCGTGCACTCGGCTCGCATATCAAGGGCACGAACGGCAAGTCGCAAGGCGTGGTCCCGTTCCTGAAGGTCGTCAACGACACGGCTGTCGCGGTCAACCAGGGTGGCAAGCGCAAGGGCGCGGTCTGCGCGTACCTCGAATCGTGGCACCTCGACATCGAGGAGTTCCTGGAGCTGCGCAAGAACACGGGCGACGATCGACGCCGTACGCACGACATGAACACGGCGAACTGGATTCCCGACCTGTTCATGAAGCGTGTGATGGAAGGTGGCGACTGGACGCTGTTCTCGCCGTCGACCTGCCCGGATCTCCACGACAAGTTCGGCGCGGAATTCGAGGCGGCTTACACGGCTTACGAAGACAAGGTCGCCCGCGGCGAGATCAAGCTGTTCAAGAAGATCCCGGCGGCGCAGCTGTGGCGCAAGATGCTCGGCATGCTGTTCGAGACGGGCCACCCGTGGATCACGTTCAAGGATCCGTGCAACATCCGCTCGCCGCAGCAGCACGTCGGCGTCGTCCACTCGTCGAACCTGTGCACGGAAATCACGCTGAACACGAGCGACACCGAAATCGCGGTGTGCAACCTCGGCTCGGTGAACCTCGTCGCCCACCTGGTGAAGCAGGCCGACGGCAGCTACGCGCTCGACCACGAGAAGCTGAAGCGCACGGTCAGCGTCGCGATGCGCATGCTCGACAACGTGATCGACATCAACTACTACGCGGTGCCGAAGGCGCGTAACTCGAACCTGAAGCACCGCCCGGTCGGCATGGGCATCATGGGCTTCCAGGACTGCCTGCACCTGCTGCGCACGCCGTACGCGTCGCAAGCGGCGGTCGAGTTCGCCGATCGTTCGATGGAAGCGGTCTGCTACTACGCGTACCACGCGTCGACCGAGCTGGCTGAAGAACGCGGCCGCTACTCGAGCTACCGCGGCTCGCTGTGGGATCGCGGCATCCTCCCGCAGGACACGCTGAAGCTGCTGACGGAAGCGCGCGGCGGCTACGTCGAGGTCGATACCTCCGAATCGCTCGACTGGACGTCGCTGCGTTCGCGGATCGCTACGCACGGCATGCGCAACTCGAACTGCGTCGCGATCGCGCCGACGGCGACGATCTCGAACATCATCGGCGTGTCGGCCTGTATCGAGCCGACCTTCCAGAACCTGTACGTGAAGTCGAACCTGTCGGGCGAATTCACGGTGGTGAACGAGTACCTGGTGCGCGACCTGAAGGAACGCGGCCTGTGGGACGAAGTGATGGTTGCCGACCTGAAGTACTTCGACGGCATGCTGTCGCGCATCGACCGCATCCCGGCCGACCTGCGCGCGATCTACGCGACCGCGTTCGAAGTCGACCCGACGTGGCTGGTCGAAGCGGCATCGCGTCGCCAGAAGTGGATCGACCAGGCGCAGTCGCTGAACATCTACATGGGCGGCGCGTCGGGCAAGAAGCTCGACGAGGTCTACAAGCTCGCATGGCTGCGCGGCCTGAAGACGACCTACTACCTCCGCACGATGGCGGCGACGCACGTCGAGAAGTCGACGGTCGCACACGGCGCGCTGAACGCCGTGCCGACGAGCGGTGGTTCGAGCAGCGGCGGCGCGCAAGGCGCGGCCGGCGGCTTCGGTGCGGCAGGCGGCGCAGCATCGTCGTCGGGCGCAGTCGACGCGGCACCGGCACTCGCACCGGTCGAGGCAGATGGTCCGGTGTGCACGATGCGTCCGGGCGATCCTGGCTTCGACGAATGCGAAGCGTGCCAGTAACGCAGTGCGCCTGACCTGAGAAGCAGGTCAGCGCGGCGCACACGACAATCGATCGAGGTTGAAGTGTGCGCCGCTCTCAACTAAAAAAATGATAAGGAATCTGTAACGCGGCACCTGCGTTGCAGGCAGTGACAAGCGATCGAAACATCCCCGACGACGTCGCGTTTCGATCAGCGTTCGATGCGTCGAGCGCACCTCGCGATACACGCGCGACACACGTCGCGCTCTGCATGAACGACGATGCGTTGCTCAAAGTGTTGTATCGAGGTCGCAACGCGAATCGAAAAAAGGATTTTTCGTGAGCGAACCCTTTTATCGCTCAGGAAAAGATGGTACAAACCGTTCTAAATTGATGGTGAGAATTTATGCTCAACTGGGATGAAGAGAAGACTGCCGTAACTCCCGCGAGCGGAGCGCAGCAAAACGCGATGCGCACCTCCGCAGGAACGGCTGTCGGACTGCAGGCTGCAACGCCTGCCGCCCATCAGGTCCGCGACATTTTCGAAGGCGATCTTGCGGTGCCGCCGCAAGCATCGGCTGTTCCCGCCGGCGGTTCGGAAGCGCGGGTCAATGTCGCCGACAAGCGCATCATCAACGGCCAGACTGACGTCAATCAGCTGGTGCCGTTCAAGTACAAGTGGGCGTGGGAAAAGTATCTGGCCGGTTGCGCGAACCACTGGATGCCGCAGGAAATCAACATGTCCCGCGACATCGCTCTGTGGAAGGACCCGAACGGTCTGACCGAGGACGAGCGCCGCATCGTGAAGCGCAACCTCGGCTTTTTCGTGACGGCCGATTCGCTCGCGGCGAACAACATCGTGCTCGGCACGTACCGCCACATCACGGCGCCCGAGTGCCGGCAGTTCCTGCTGCGCCAGGCGTTCGAAGAGGCGATCCACACGCACGCGTACCAATACATTGTCGAATCGCTCGGTCTCGACGAAGGCGAGATCTTCAACGCGTACCACGAGGTCACGTCGATCCGCGCGAAGGACGAATTCCTGATCCCGTTCATCCACACGCTGACGGATCCGGCCTTCAAGACCGGCACGCTCGATGCGGATCAGAAGCTGCTGAAGTCGCTGATCGTGTTCGCCTGCATCATGGAAGGCCTGTTCTTCTATGTCGGGTTCACGCAGATCCTCGCGCTCGGCCGCCAGAACAAGATGACGGGTGCTGCAGAGCAATATCAGTACATCCTGCGCGACGAGTCGATGCACTGCAACTTCGGCATCGACCTGATCAACCAGATCAAGCTCGAGAATCCGCATCTCTGGACCGCCGAATTCCGCGCCGAGATCCGCGAGCTGTTCAAGCAGGCTGTCGAACTCGAATACCGCTACGCCGAAGACACGATGCCGCGCGGCGTGCTGGGTTTGAACGCGTCGATGTTCAAGAGCTATCTGCGCTTCATCAGCAACCGCCGTTGCCAGCAGATCGGCCTCGACCCGCTGTATCCGAACGAGGAAAACCCGTTCCCGTGGATGAGCGAGATGATCGACCTGAAGAAGGAACGCAACTTCTTCGAGACGCGTGTGATCGAGTATCAGACGGGTGGCGCGCTGTCCTGGGAATAACCCGCAGCAGCGAACCCGTCACATGATGGAGCAGCCGGCGGCCTCTCGGCCCCGGCCCAAGGTTTAGGAGCAAGAACGCCTGATGCAAAGCATGCCCGGTGCCTTAACGGCACGACGACACGACAGGCACTTTGCGAACCCTTCAGTGGGATGGGCAAACTTCCCTCCGGAAAAAGCGGACAGCCGTGTGGCGGTCCGCTTGATCAAGCGATTAGGGGTAGCGGCGCGAGGTGCGCCGGCTACCGACTTGATTTGGCGCGCGAGGCCGGGTGGTCACGCGCGCCATACCGTATTCATTAGCGTAAGCGCGTGGTATCCGCGTACGCCGATGAATAGCCCGCTTCGAAGCGCACGTCCTGAACAGCGTCCGCGGGAAGCGGGTTTTGACGAAGGGTGTAGTTTGAACTGACTCTCATCTGAACCTGAAGGAGAACAACATGGCACTTGCCAAGAAGAAACCGGCTGCAAAGAAGGCCGCAGTGAAGAAGGTCGCTGCGAAGAAGGCTGCTGCGCCGGCGAAGAAGGCCGCTGCGGTGAAGAAGGTTGCTGCCAAGAAGGTCGCGGTGAAGAAGGTTGCCGCGAAGAAGGCAGCACCGGCGAAGAAGGCAGCAGTGAAGAAGGTTGCTGCTAAGAAGGTCGCAACGAAGAAGGTTGCAGCCAAGAAGGTCGCAGTGAAGAAGGTTGCTGCGAAGAAGGCAGCACCGGCGAAGAAGGCCGCAGCGAAGAAGGTTGCAGCCAAGAAGGTCGCAGTGAAGAAGGTTGCTGCGAAGAAGGCCGCACCGGCCAAGAAGGCTGCTGCGAAGAAGGCCGCGCCGGCGAAGAAGGCTGCTGCCAAGAAGGCTGCGCCTGCGAAGAAGGCTGCCGCGAAGAAGGCTGCGCCTGCTGCGAAGAAGGCTGCCCCTGCGAAGAAGGCCGCTGCTCCCGCGAAGAAGGCTGCCGCTGCTGCTCCGGCTCCGGCGAAGAAGGCCGCGGCTCCGAAGAAGGCTGCTGCTCCGAAGAAGGCCGTCGTGAAGAAGGCTGCACCGGCAACGACCGCGTCGACCGCATCGGTTGCGCCGGCGTCGGGCGTGAAGACCGCGCTCAACCCGGCAGCGGCATGGCCGTTCCCGACCGGCAGCCGTCCGTAATCGAGGCTGACCTGCACCACCCGGACACTCACGTGGTGTCCGTGGGTTGAGTAGCGCTACTCAATCAGTCCCGCCATCTGGCTCAGGTGGCGGGATTTTTTTCGTCCGTCTTTGCCGATCTGCCGGGTGCCCGTACGCCGGTTGCCCGTATGCCGGCTGCGGCGAGTACGGACGAAAAAAAACGCATGTGCAGCTTCGCACATGCGTTCGACCGCGGCTTGCGCCGCGAGCTGAGGTACCTGTTAGTGCGTGACGCGCGTGACGCCGCCGCTCGACAGCAGTCGCACGCGCTCGCCGGCGCGGAACGCTTCGCCGCTTGCCGCCTGCGTGATCGAGCGCAGATCGCCGTTGTCGAGGCGCACGGTGATTTCGACACCGTTCGCCGTGCTGAGGTTTTCGCCGACCGCGTTGCCCGCGACCGCGCCGACGAGACCGCCGGCGATCGCGGTCAGGATCGACCCCTTGCCGCCGCCGATCGCGCTGCCTGCTACCGCGCCGAGTGCGCCACCGCCGATCGTGCCGATCGCGCTGCCGCCGCCGTCGGACTGGATGCGCACCGCACGGACGCTTTCAACCGTGCCCATGCGGACCGTCTGTTCGCGCTGCGCCTGGCCGACGCTATAGACATCCGCCGAACCGGGTGCGGTGAAGCAACCGGTGAGCGTCAGCGAGGCCGTCAGCATGGCCGCGAGCGTGAGGGTCTTTTTCGTCAACATCTTTGCTCTCCCACAAAATTCATTTGAGACTGTAACCGAATGCAGTCTCGAAGCGCGCGTCGATCTCGGCGCGCGTCAGTACGTAAGTCTGGGGCCCCTGGTGGGCGATCTTGATCGAGCCCATCAGGCTCGCGAGGCGGCCCGTGGTTGCCCAGTCGAGGCCATGTTCGATGCCGTACAGCAGGCCACCCCGGAAGGCGTCGCCACAGCCGGTCGGATCGGAGATACGCTCGGCCGGCACGACAGGAATCAGCTCCGTGCCCTGCTTGTGGCGGATGGTCGCGCCGTGCTCGCCACGCGTAATGACGAGCGCGTCGACCCGGCTGGCGATTTCATCTTCGGACCATCCCGTCTTGTCGCTCACCAGCTTGGCCTCGTAGTCGTTGACCGCCACATAGGTCGCAAGTTCAATGCTGCGGCGCAGCGTCGCACCGTCGAACAGCGGCAGGCCCTGGCCCGGATCGAACACGAACGGCACGCCGGCCTTCGCGAGTTCTTCGACGTGCTGCACCATCCCGTCGAAGCCGTCGGGGCCGACGATCGCGAGCTTGATGCCCGGCGCGTCGCCTGCGTGGTTCAGGTGCGACTGCATCATCGCGCCCGGGTGGAACGCCGTGATCTGGTTGTTGTCGAGATCGGTCGTGATCATCGCCTGCGCCGTATACGTATCGGGCAGCACGCGAACGTGATCGCGGCGCAAGCCGAGCTGGTCGAGCCGGTCCAGATACGACTGAGCGTCGAGCGCACCCACCGTCCCCATGATCCGCGCATCGCCGCCGAGCAGGTGCAGCGCGTACGCGATGTTGCCCGCGCAGCCGCCGAATTCGCGGCGCATCGTCGGCACGAGGAAGCTCAGGTTGATGAGGTGCACCTGGTCGGGCAGGATGTGCTCGCGAAACCGCCCTTCGAAGGTCATGATGGAATCGTAGGCGATCGAGCCGCAAATCAACGTAGCCAAGGTGTGCGTTCCTGTAGAAATGAGGGACCCTGCGCGACAACGCCGCGCGAAAGGCGCGGCGCGGCAGGGGAAAGCGAAAGAAAGCTTACTTCAGTGCGGCGAGCGCTGCATCGTAGTTCGGCTCGTCCTTGATTTCGCCGACGAGTTCCGCGTGGATCACCTTGTCCTGCGCGTCGAGCACGACGACCGCACGTGCGGTCAGGCCGTTCAGCGGGCCGCTCGTCACGTCGACGCCGTACGCGTTCGCGAACGCGCGGCCGGTGCGGAACGTCGAAGCCGTCACGACATTCTCGAGGCCTTCGGTCGTGCAGAAGCGCGTAGCAGCGAACGGCAGGTCGGCGGACACGACGACGACGACCGTGTTATCGAGCGACGATGCGGCTTCGTTGAACTTGCGGGTCGACGTCGCGCAGGTCGGCGTGTCGAGGCTCGGGACGATGTTCAGCACCTTGCGCTTGCCGGCGAAGCTGGCGAGCGACAGGTCGGCGAGGTCCTTGCCGACCAGCTTGAAATCGGCGCCTTGTGCGCCGACGGCCGGGAACGTGCCGGCGAGATCGATCGGGTTGCCACCCAGCGTAACTTTGCTCATGTTCGTGCTCCGAAATAGCGCGCCGCTCGGGCGCGCGGGTTGAGACGGGCGCGCATGTGCGCGCCGCGACGCGTCACGGATAGAAAATCTGGACGCGGAAATTCGAGGCGGGCGTGCCGTTCGTTTCGACGCGGACGACCATCGTCTGTGTCGTGCCGGGCGGCAGCCCGGCGTCGATCGGCGTGCCCGGGCGCACGTAGTCGCGCGGCGCGAGTACGCGGCGCACGGTCACGTGGTTGGTGTCGTCGAGCAGCGTCAGCTCGAGCGACGGATAGGCAAGTGCGACACGGTAGCGGTTCGTCAGCGGCACCTTCAGCTCGAGCTCGCGCGGGCCGTCGAGCTGGCGCAGGTCGGTCGCGTCGAGCCGCAGGCCGTCGATCGCGCGCGGCGGCGCGACCTTGCAGCCGAGCGGCGCGCAGGCCTGCCGGAACCAGCCCTGCGTGACGGGCCAGTAGATCATCACCGTTTCGCGCTGCCACCATGCGAGTTGCGCGACGAGCAGCACGGCGAGCACGGCGGCGACGAGGCCACCGAAAAAACCGCCGAGCATGCCGCGTCGCTGCGGCGCGCGCGTCTCGCGCGTGACGGCGAAATGCGGACGATCGTCGTCGGTCAGCGCAGCGGGGAATGGTGCGGCCGGCGCGTTGGTGGCCGCGACTGGCGTCTCGTCGTGCCGTGTGGTGTCAGTGCGGGTGTCGGGCTCGGCCCCGGCTTCGGTGACGGCCCGCGCAGGAGCGAACGCAAAACGCGGTTCGCGCGGCGCGCGTTCGTCGTCCGGCACGGCGAAGTGCGCGGTGCCGACGGGTTCGGCGGCATCGAGAGCGGCCTCTGCGTCCGACGGAAGGTGAGCGACGAAGCGGGGCTCACGCGGGTCGCGCTCGACGGGCGTGGCCGATGGTTCGGTATCCTGCGGCGTTTGCGTCTGCGGCGATTCGGCCGGTTGCTCGACGGCAGCGGAAGTGTCCAGCTCGGCCGGAGAGGGCGGGAACGGTGCGGGCGTACCCGACAGGTGAACGACGCCGGCTTCGATGGACGGAAGGGCGAGCGGGATCAGCGGCTCGGTGCGCACGGTCTGCACGCTGTGCTGCAGCGACGGGTCGACGCCGGCATCGAGCCACGGGGCCCACATGTCCCAGCCTTCCGGCTTGTAATCGGTGTCGGAAGGTGACCCGGCCGGCGCTTCGGCAGTGAACAGCCGAGGCGGGGCCGGATGATGCGCATCGCCATCATCCGGCGCGGCAGCCGGTTCGGTCAGGGCCGGCTCGGGCTGCTGCGCGTGCTCGGGAACGAGCGACTCGGATGCGTTGAAGACTTCGTGGCAATGCCCGCAGCGCACGAGCCCTTGATGCAGCGAGAGCTGTTCCTGCTGCAGCCGGAAGACGGTTTCGCAATGAGGGCAGCGCGTCGCAAGAAGCATGTCGAGCCGGGCGGCCTGCTGGCCAGAGTGAAGGACAGCGCTATTCTAATGGCTTTCGCGTCGGGTTCCGGCGAGGCATACCCAACCTTCGTGCTCACGCCAGACCGAGATGTCGACGTAGCGTGCGTAGACGGCCGCGACCTCGTCCGCCTGGCGCGCGAGCACGCCCGACAGCGCGATGCGCCCGCCCGGCTTGACCTTCGATGCGAGCATCGACGCCATCAGCTTCAGCGGATTCGACAGGATGTTCGCGACGACGATGTCGAATTCGCCGTCCGGGCACGCATCGGGCAGCCCGTACGTGACTTCCGCACGGTTGCGTTCGCTGTTCTGCCGCGCCGATTCGACTGCCTGCGGATCGATGTCGATGCCGATGACGGGGTTCGCCCCGCATTTCTTCGCGAGGATCGCGAGAATGCCCGAGCCGCAGCCGTAGTCGAGCACTGACTGGCCGGGCTTCACCGACTGCTCGAGCCATTCCATGCACAGGCGCGTGGTCGGGTGGCTGCCGGTGCCGAATGCGAGGCCCGGATCGAGTTCGAGGATAAGCGCATCGGGATCGGGTGCATCGTGCCACGACGGCACGACCCAGATCCGCTCGCCGATCGGGATCGGCTCGAACTGCGATTGCGTGAGCCGCACCCAGTCCTGTTCCTCGACTTCGCGGACGGTGAACGCGGGCGTCTCGGCGACGCCGATTTCGTTCGCGGCCGCCGCGAGCAGCACGGCCGGCTCATGGTCGGCCGCGAGCAGCGCGACCACGCGCGAGTGCTGCCACGCGGTGCGGTCGGGCACGAGGCCCGGCTCGCCGAAGAGCGGCTGTTCGTCGGGCGTGTCGGCGTCGGCGTCTTCCACGGACACCGACAGCGCGCCGAGTTCGAGCAGCGCGTCGGACAGCGCCTCCGCATGCTCACGGGCCAGTTCGACGACGAGTTCGCGATAGCTCATGCTTACGCTTCTTCCGGTGCGACCTGCTGCTTCTGGGCGAGCCGGTTCTCGAGGTAGTGGATGCTGGTGCCGCCTTCGACGAACTTCGAATCGATCATCAGCTCGCGGTGCAGCGGGATGTTGGTCTGGATGCCTTCGACGACCATTTCCGACAGCGCGATGCGCATCCGGCTGATTGCCTGCTCGCGCGTCGCGCCGTAGGTGATCAGCTTGCCGATCATCGAATCATAGTTCGGCGGCACGAAATAGCCATTGTAGGCGTGCGAATCGACGCGCACGCCAGGGCCGCCGGGCGTATGCCACGACGTGATCCGGCCCGGCGACGGCGTGAACTTGAACGGATCTTCCGCGTTGATCCGGCATTCGATCGCATGTCCGCGGAACTGGATGTCGCGCTGGCGCAGCGTGAGCTTCTCGCCGGCCGCGATGCGGATCTGTTCCTGCACGATGTCGACGCCCGTGATCAGCTCCGATACCGGGTGCTCGACCTGCACGCGCGTGTTCATCTCGATGAAGTAGAACTCGCCGTTTTCGTACAGGAATTCGAACGTGCCCGCGCCGAGGTAGCCCATCTTCTTGCAGGCGTCCGCGCAGCGGTCGCCGATGCGGTCGATCAGGCGGCGCGGAATGCCGGGCGCCGGCGCTTCCTCGATCACCTTCTGGTGGCGGCGCTGCATCGAGCAATCGCGCTCGCCGAGCCAGATCGCGTTCTTGTACGCGTCGGACAGCACCTGGATTTCGATGTGGCGCGGGTTCTCGAGGAACTTCTCCATGTACACCTGCGGGTTGCCGAACGCACGGCCGGCTTCCTCGCGGGTCATGTTGACCGCGTTGACGAGCGCGGCCTCGGTGTGCACGACGCGCATCCCGCGCCCGCCACCGCCGCCTGCCGCCTTGATGATGACCGGATAGCCGATCGCGCGCGCAATCTTGACGATCTCTTTCGGATCGTCGGGCAACGCGCCTTCCGAGCCCGGCACGCACGGCACGCCGGTCTTGATCATCGTCTGCTTCGCGGTGACCTTGTCACCCATCATGCGGATCGTTTCCGGGCGCGGGCCGATGAACGTGAAGCCCGACTGCTCGACGCGTTCCGCGAAATCGGCGTTCTCCGACAGGAAGCCGTAGCCGGGGTGGATCGCCTCGGCATCGGTGACTTCCGCGGCGCTGATCAGCGCCGGCATGTTCAGGTAGCTCAGGTTCGACGGGGCCGGGCCGATACAGACGGCTTCGTCCGCGAGTCGCACGTACTTGGCTTCCTTGTCGGCTTCCGAGTAGACGACCACCGTCTTGACGCCGAGCTCGCGGCACGCACGCTGGATGCGCAGCGCGATTTCACCGCGGTTGGCAATGAGGATTTTTTCAAACATAGCGAGTATTCGTCTCTTCGAGGGGCGCGCGAACGGCGCCTGGCGGGCATCGGCGGCGCGCGGCCCGCAGGCCGCGCGGCGGACTTAGCCGATCACGAAAAGCGGCTGGCCGTATTCGACGGCCTGGCCGTTCTCGACGAGGATTTCCTTGATCACGCCGGCCTTGTCCGACTCGATCTCGTTGAGCAGCTTCATCGCTTCGATGATGCAGATCGTCTGGCCTTCCTTGACCGTGTCGCCCACCTGGACGAACGGGTCCGCGCCCGGCGACGGTGCGCGATAGAACGTGCCGACCATCGGCGACGTCACGACGTGGCCTTGCGGGACAGCCGGAGCGGCTGCGCCGCCTGCGGCCGACGCGGCAGCGCCTTCGGTCGGCAGCGCGGCCGACGGAGCAGGCGCGCTGACTTGCGGGACATACCCAGCCGTCGGCTGCACGTAGACCGGCGGCGCGTTCTTGACGATGCGCACCTTGCCTTCGCCTTCCGTCACTTCCAGCTCGGAGATGCCGGATTCGGAAACGAGGTCGATCAGAGTTTTCAGCTTACGAAGATCCATCGGGAATTCCCCTTTCAATACGTAAAAGCGCCGGTTAGGGGCCGGCGCTGAATCTAGATCGCGAAATCAGCCGCGCGACGTGCCTTGCAGCTTGTCCAGCGCGTACTCGAGCGCGTACAGATAACCTTTCCAGCCGAGCCCGCAGATCACGCCTTCGGCCTGGTCGGAAAAGTAGGAGTGGTGCCTGAACGCTTCGCGGCGATGCACGTTCGACAAGTGAACCTCGACGAACGGGATGCCAACGCCGGCGATTGCGTCCCGGATCGCGACGCTCGTGTGCGTATACGCGGCCGGATTGATCAGGATGAAATCGGTCTGTTCCTCCCGCGCGGCCTGAATGCGGTCGACCAGTGCACCTTCATGGTTGCTCTGGAACGACGACAGCTCGGCGCCGGCTTCCCGGGCGCGCGCGGCAAGCGCCTGATCGATCTGCGCGAGCGTGACGCGGCCGTACACCTCCGGTTCCCGGGTGCCGAGAAGGTTCAGGTTAGGGCCGTGCAGCACCAGCAATCGTGTCATGGTCGCTTCTATTTCTGCGGAATTGCGCGAACTTTAGCGCTATTTAGAGAAATTTGTCTAGTTTTGCCGAACGGCCAAGCGCGCCGGACCTGCAAGAATTACCGGCAAGCAGGCAAAGTATCGGCGAATTCACGCGAAATTGCGGCGATCCACGGGCAAATCGCCGCCAACGTGCGGGCCGCCGTTCGGGCAGGTTACAGCGCGTCGAGCGTCTTTTTCAGCTCGGCCGGTTGGATTTGTCCCAATTTTGTCTCGCGAATCTTGCCGGTTTCGTCGATGACGACCGTAAACGGCAACGCGCCGGCGGTATTTCCGAAATTGCGGGCCAGATCGGCGCCCGCATATCCGCTGATGAATACCGGATAGTCGACCTTCACCTTCTGCAGAAAGTTCTTCACGTTCTGTTCGGAATCGACGCCGATCCCGATGAAACGGATGCCCTTCTGTTTGTACTGATGCGACAGTGCGACGAGCTCCGGCATCTCCTCGACGCACGGGCCGCACCATGACGCCCAGAAATTGACGACGACCTTCTGGCCCTTGAAGGCGGACAGCGTGGCCGGCTTGCCGTCGGTGCCCGTCAGCGACGCGGCCCACAACTGTTCGACCGGGCTGCCGTGTGCGGCGGTCGCGGCAACGGCGACGCCGTCGTCGGCAGTGCCGCGGAACCAATGGCCGGCGGCGAGCCCGCCGGCAACGGCGGCGGCCGCGACGACCGCGAGCGCCAACATGCGTTTCATTATCATCGTTGAATCATTCCGGTTCGGAAGGGGCCTTGCCTGCTTCGACGAGCGCGCGCAGCGCGGCGGCATCCGCACGGGCGACCCGGCCGCGCGCGTCGGCCTTGACCGCGCCGCGCAGGTCGTCGCTCGCATAAAGCGCGAGGTGGATGCCGATCGCGTCCACATCGCGCCGCGGGCGCCACAGGAAACTGAGCGTCTCGACGTCGGCGCGGCCCGCGAAGTGCCGCGTCTCCGATACGTCGTACTGGACGTTCTGGTTCAGCAGGTAGATCGCGACGTCCTTCGGGTTGTCGGTGAATGCCTGCAAATGGATATCCGAATGCGCGTTCGCGGTGCCGTTCAGCACGGCACCCGTCACATAAGGATGGAACTCGGCGAGCCGGCGCATCCAGTCGAGTGCGATTTCGCGCAGGCGGCGCAGTTCGTCCGGCTGCGTGTCGCTCTGGAACAGGGCGAGGTACTCGCGCAGTTCTTCCTCGATCAGGTCGTTATCCGGCAGCCATTCGCCGGCAACGCGCGTATCGCCCAGCAACTGGCGCGCGGCCTTGCGTTTTGCGCCGGCATAGTCCAGGCCGTCCTCCGCGATCAGGCGGGCGGCGGACTGGGCGATTTCCTCGCGGACGCGCCGCGGGTCGAGAAGGGTTTTGCGAGACATGATCCGGCAATCATACTCGATCGCCGCAGGGGCCGAGCGCGGGTGCGGCGGCCTGCCGCCCGGCGCGCCGGCGCCGTTCGCGCGCA
>NZ_JAAGPG010000159.1:0-16237 GCF_017104665.1 Burkholderia sp. Se-20378
TTAAAATGCCGGATTCTCCTTCCCCTCGCTCGACCCGGCCCCAAGGCTCGCCCGATCATGTCCGACACTCGTCCCGATACGCTTTTCGCCCTCACCGCGCTTTCGCCCATCGACGGCCGCTACGCCAGCAAGACCGAAGCACTGCGCGACTGGCTCTCCGAAGCCGCCTTCATGCGCCACCGCGTCACCGTCGAGGTGCACTGGTTGATCGCGCTGTCGCGCGCCGGCTTCGCGGAAGTCCCGCGCTTCTCCGATGCGTCCGAACAGTTCCTGCTGCAGCTCGCCGAGCGCTTCACCGCGCACGACGCCGCCCGCATCAAGGATATCGAGCGCGTGACGAACCACGACGTGAAGGCCGTCGAATACTGGCTGAAGGAATCGGTGAAGGGCCAGGAAGAACTCGAAAAGGCCAGCGAATTCATCCACTTCGCGTGTACGTCGGAAGACATCAACAACACGTCGCACGGGATGATGCTCGCCGGCGCGCGCGAACACGTGATCCTGCCGGCCCTGCGCACGGTCTACCAGCGCCTCGTCGCCCTCGCGCACGCGCACGCTGAGCAGCCGATGCTGTCGCGCACGCATGGCCAGCCGGCCAGCCCGACGACGCTCGGCAAGGAACTCGCGAACGTCGCGGCCCGCCTCGCCCGTGCAATTACGCGCATCGAGAAGGTCGAGATCCTCGGCAAGATGAACGGCGCGGTCGGCAACTTCAACGCGCATCTGTCGGCGTATCCGGAATTCGACTGGGAAGCGTTCTCGCGCGACGTGATCGAAAACCGCCTGAAGCTCACGTTCAACCCGTACACGATCCAGATCGAACCGCACGACTACATGGCCGAGCTGTTCGACGCCGTGGCGCGCGCGAACACGATCCTGCTCGACCTCGATCGCGACGTGTGGGGCTACATCTCGGTCGGCTACTTCAAGCAGAAGACGAAGGCCGGTGAAATCGGCTCGTCGACGATGCCGCACAAGGTGAACCCGATCGACTTCGAGAACTCGGAAGGCAACCTCGGCCTCGCGAACGCGACGCTGCGCCACCTCGCCGACAAGCTGCCGGTGTCGCGCTGGCAGCGCGACCTGACCGACTCGACGGTGCTGCGCAACATGGGCGTCGCGCTCGGCTACTCGCTGCTCGCGTACGACTCGCTGATCCGCGGCCTCGACAAGCTCGAAGTGAACCCGCAGCGCCTGAACGAAGACCTCGACAACTGCTGGGAAGTGCTCGCCGAGCCGGTGCAGACGGTGATGCGCCGCTACGGCATCGAGAACCCGTACGAGCAGCTGAAGGAGCTGACGCGCGGCAAGGGCATCACGCGCGAAGCGCTGCAGGAATTCGTCGGCACGCTGGCGATCCCGCAAGAGGCGAAGGCTCTCCTGCTCGCGATGACGCCTGCGTCGTACATCGGCAAGGCCGTCGAACTCGCGAAGCGGATCGCGTAAGCGCCGCCGACTCCGCACGTAAAAAAGCCCGATGCGAGCAATCGCATCGGGCTTTTTTGTTGCCTGCCGCAGCCGGTCAGAACGAGATCATCCGCCCCGGGTTGAGCGCGCTCATCACGCTCATCGCGGCCTTCGCAGCGGGAATCGCGATCGGCGACAACTGGCGGCCGAGCGGAATCGCGCGGTGATCGATGCCGGTCAGCATCGAGAAATCGTCGTTACGGCCGACGAAATCGTCGCAGATCGCCTTGCCGATCCGCACCGTCTGCGCGACACCGTGGCCGCTCCAGCCCTGCACCATGTACATCGGCACGCGGCCGTCGGTCTTGCGGCTGTCGGTCGCGCCGTTCAGCGTGAAGTCGCTCACGCCGCTCCAGCAGTAGTCGAGCGCGAACCGGCCGTCGTGCTGCGGAAACACCGTGTTCAGCCGCGTCAGCAGGTACGCGTTCACGTCGGGCTGCGCCCAGCACGTGCCGGTGCCCTGCCCGCCGAACAGCAGGCGGTTGCCGCGCACCGGCCGGTAATAGTCGATCTGGAACTGCGTGTCGTACACGGGCATGCCGGCCGGCATCAGGGTCGCGACGTCGACGTCGAGCGGCGCCGTCACGCTCACGTAGGTAAAGAACGGCACGGTCGTCGCGGCGCCGTCGTCGAGCAGCCGGAACGTCGTGTTGTGCAGCGCGAGCACGACGCCCTTGCGCGCGGTGATCGTGCCGCCCGGCGTCGTCGCGACCACGCCCTCCGGTGTCTCGTCGAGTTCGAGCACCTCGGTGCCCTCGAACAGCGCGCCGCCATTCAGGCGGAAGCCATGCACGAGGCCGCGCACCAGCGCGAGCGGATGAATCTGACCGCCGATCGCGTCGATCGCCGCGCCGTGGTACAGCCCCGAGCGCACGTAGTCGTCATGCAGCTGATGGCGGCCGACGAGCGTCACGCCCGCGTCGCCGAGATGGCGGCGCGCATCCGCGCCGTCGAGCAGCGCACTCATGTGGCCCGGGTGGACCGCCGCCGTGATGTGGCCGCGCTTGCGATCGAGTTCGAGCGCGTAACGTGCGCCGATCGCATCGATCAGGTCCATCGATTCGGCCGACGCAAAGCGCCACAGCCGCTTCGCGTCGTCATGCGACAGGTGGTCGATCATGTCGGCGGCTTCCCAGCGCGCAAGGCCGGGCGTGAGCTGCCCGCCGTTGCGGCCCGACGCGGCCGAGCCGACGTGGTGCTTGTCGACGAGGATCGTGTCGACGCCCGCTTCCGCGAGATGCAGCGCGGCCGACGCGCCGAGCAGGCCCGCGCCGATCACGAGCACGTCGCATACCGCGTCGTGCGCAAGCGGCGCGCTGTTCGCGTGGCGCGACAGCGATGCTTCGTACCAGTTGGCCGGGCGCTCGCCGTCGTAGCGGGCCGGGTCGCACCAGTTCCAGTTGTCTTTTTCGATGTTCAGTTGCGTTGGTTCGAAACGCGATTCGCCCTGGATCAGGGATTGATGGTTGAAAGTCATGATTGCACTTGCATGGTCTTGGGCCGCCTGTCGATGAGCCTTCTGGCTTCGCGGGTGGGGCAGCCGGTTCCACATGGGTGTCAACGAGATAAAGGGGCGCGATGGCCCGTGTTGACGGCGGACACGCTCGTGCCGCCTGGATCCCGGACTGTGCGAAAGCACGTATTGAAAGGTGCCGGGACACCCAATTTCTACACCGCAGAAATAATTCTACAGTGTAGAATAAGCTTTCGTCAAGTTTACAGCCGGTGCCGCACCGGTTCGCCAGCCCGCATCGATGAAAGACAAACCCGCCCAGGGCCCGCGCGGCCTCGACAAGGAGGCCATCGTCGCAGCCGCGCTCGCGCTGCTCGAAGACGTCGGCGAAGCCGCGTTCAGCGTGCGCAAGCTCGCGCAGTCGGTCGGCTGCGACCCGATGAGCGTGCTGTACCACTTCAAGTCGAAGGAAGGCCTGAGCCGCGCGATCGCGAACGCGCTGTCGCGCTCACTCGTGCCGGTCGACGCCGCGCTGCCGTGGCGCGAACGGCTGCGCGACCTCGCGCGCCAGTACCGCGCGCTCGCGCTGCGCTACCCGGCCGCGTTCGCGCTGCTGCAGCGGCACATGAGTACCGGGCCGGCCGATCTCGCGCACATCGAGGCCGTGCATCGCGCGCTCGCCGACGCCGGTATCCCGCGCGCGGCACTGCCGTCGGTGTGCGTCGGCTGGTATGCGAGCGTGATCGGGCTGGCCGCGGCCGAAGCCGGCGGCCTCACGCGCGCCGCGAACGACGTCGAGCTCGCGGAAATGGCAGCGCTGTCGGACGCCGCGCATCCGCTCGTCAAGGCGGCCGCCCCGCTCTATGCGCAGCTCGACCCGGCAGCCGTGCACGACACGATGCTCGACGTGCTGCTCGACGGCATCGCGCAGCAGGCACACGCGGCCTGACCGGCTTGCAGGCCACGAACGAAAAAAGGCGCCCCGAGGGGCGCCTTTTTCATGACGATTACCGCGAACCGCGCTCAGTGCTGCTGCGCGATGCCGATCTTCAGCATGACCTGATCGACGATCTGTTCGGGCGTCAGCTCGATGCTGACCTCGATCGCTTCGTCCGGGCCCGGCTCCTCGAGCGTGTCGAGCTGACTCTTCAGCAGCGACGGATCGAAGAAATGGCCGGTGCGGCTCTTCAGGCGCTCGTGCAACATCTCGAACGAACCCTTCAGATACACGAACCGCACGTCGGTGTCGGTGCCGCGCAGCACGTCGCGGTACGACCGCTTCAGCGACGAGCACGTGAACACGGCCGTCTCGCCGGCGCGCTGCTTTTCCTCGATGGCCGCGCGAATCGTGCGCAGCCACGGCCAGCGGTCGTCGTCGGTCAGCGGAATGCCGTTGTGCATCTTTTCCTTGTTCGCCGCGCTGTGAAACGCGTCGCCATCGGTATAGCTGCACGACAGGCGTTCCGCCAGCATTTCGCCGATTAGCGACTTGCCCGCGCCCGACACGCCCATTGCGATCAGAATCATTGACTACCCCTTGTTACAGAACCAGGCTCAGCAGCAGCGTGAAGCTAAGACCAAGCACCGAGATGATGGTTTCGAGCAACGACCAGGTCTTGAACGTCTGACCGACCGTCATCCCGAAGTATTCCTTGATCAGCCAGAAGCCGCCGTCGTTCACGTGCGAGAAGATCAGCGAGCCCGAGCCCGTGGCGAGCACCAGCAGTTCCGGGCTGACCGTCGTGCCGGCCGCCGCCGCGATCGGCGCGACGATGCCGCAGGCCGTCGTCATCGCGACCGTCGCCGAACCCGTTGCAAGACGCATCAGCGCGGCGACGAACCAGCCGAGCAGCAGCGGCGACAGGTGCGCGTGCTTCGCGGTTTCGACGATCTGCTGCGAAATCCCGCTGTCGCGCAGGACGCCGCCGAAGCCGCCGCCCGCACCGACGATCAGCGTGATGCCGGCGATCGGCGCCAGGCACTCGCCGCAGAACTTCTGGATCTGGTCGCGGTTGAAGCCCTGCAGCTTGCCGAACGTGAAGAAGCTCACGAGCACGGCGATCAGCAGCGCGACGTCCGAGTTGCCGGCGAAGCGCAGCAGGTTGTTCGGCAGCGACTTCGGCGTGAACAGCAGGTCGGCCCAACTGCCGACGAGCATCAGCACGACGGGCAGCAGGATCGTGAACAGCGTGATGCCGAAGCTCGGCAGTTCACGCTTGCGGCCATCCGTGTGCGTGTCGACGAACTGAGCGGCGAGCGGGTTGTTTTCCGGCAGCTTCACGAACTTCGAGATCGTCAGCGCAAACAGCGGGCCCGCGATGATCGCGGTCGGCACGCCGACGATCAGGCCGAACGCGATCGTCTTGCCGATATCGGCGCCGTATTGCTGAACCGCCAGCAGCGCGGCCGGGTGCGGCGGGATCAGGCCGTGCACGACCGACAGGCCGGCCACCATCGGCAGGCCGACGACGAGCAGCGACTTGCCGGTGCGCTTCGCGACGTTGAACGCGATCGGGATCAGCAGCACGAAGCCGACTTCGAAGAACACCGGCAGGCCGACGATGATCGCGACGAACATCATCGCCCAGTGGATGTTCTTTTCACCGAACCAGTCGATCAGCGTGGTCGCGATCCGTTCGGCGCCGCCCGATTCGGCCATCATCTTGCCGAGCATCGTGCCGAGGCCGACGACGATCGCGATGTGGCCGAGCGTGCCGCCAGTGCCTGTCTCGAACGACTTGACGATCTTGTCCATCGGCATGCCGACGACAAGTCCGAGGCCGAGCGAAACGATGATCAGCACCAGGAACGGGTAGATCTTGTAGCGCGCGATCATCAGGATCAGCGCGGCGATCGCGATCAGCGTGAATACGAGCAGCATGCTGCCTTGGACAGCCCCCATGTGGCACTCCTCCTAGAATTGTTCGAACCGGGCGAGTTGTTGCGAGTATGCCCGGCTATGCAGGTCTCCGGAACACGGGGGGTACCCACCCCGTCAGGACGCTGAATTTTACTTATCTTTACGGCCCACGGATAGAACCGGTTCCATCAGCAAAAACCCTCAGTAAAACAAGCACTAAGCGCCTGATTTCCGAGGGTCAAACCGTCATTCCGTACAAGTCTTAACGGGGGAGCTGGCTCGCGGCTTGCGCGAGACGCGTGACTTCGGCCCAGTCCTGCGCGGCGAGCGCGGCTTTCGGCGTGAGCCAGGAGCCGCCGACGCACACGACGTTCGGCAGTTTCAGGAAGTTCGGTGCGGTTTCGACGGTGATGCCGCCGGTCGGGCAGAACTTCAGCGCCGGGAACGGGCCGTGGAACGCCTGCAGCATCGGCACGCCGCCCGCCTGCTGCGCAGGGAAGAACTTCACGATCTCATAGCCGAATTCGAGCGCCTGGATGATGTCGCTCGGCGTCATCACGCCCGGCAGCAGCGGCAGGCCCGCGTCGAGCGACGCGAGGTGCAGCTCCTTCGTCAGGCCCGGCGACACGCCGAACTTCGCACCCGCGCGCTTCGCCTGCTCGCAATGCTCGGGCTTCGTGATCGTGCCGACGCCGACGACGATGTCGTCCGCGAGCTGGCTGGCGCGCTGGATCGCTTCCAGGCCGGCCGGCGTGCGCAGCGTGATCTCGAGCACCTTCACGCCGCCCGCGTGCAACGCGCGCGACACGTGTTCGCCCTGCTCGACCGAGTCGAATGCGAGCACCGGGATGACCGGGCCCAGCTTCACGATTTCAGCAATCGTCTTCATTGAATTGGCTCCTTGAAATTCATGCGGCGACGTGGGCGGCCGTTTCGCCGACCAACGCGCCGAAAACCGATGCGCCCTGCTCGGCCGGCGCGGCAGCCGCGCGGAACACGCCGAACAGTTCACGCCCGAAACCGACCTCGTTCTCGGCCTGGTGCAGCGGCTGCGCGACCGGGCGCGCCTGCCACTCGGCGGCGTCGACCTCGATGTCGAGCACGCCGGCTTCCGCGTCGATCACGAGCGTATCGCCCGTCTTCACCTTGCCGAGCGGGCCGGCCAGCAGCGCCTCCGGCGATACGTGGATCACGGCCGGCACCTTGCCCGACGCGCCCGACATGCGGCCGTCGGTGACGAGTGCGACGTGGAAGCCCTGATCCTGCAGCACGCCGAGCAGCGGCGTCAAACGGTGCAGCTCGGGCATCCCGTTCGCGCGCGCGCCCTGGAAGCGCACGACCGCGACGAAGTCGCGCTTCAGCTCGCCGCGATCGAATGCTTCCTGCACGGCTTCCTGCGAATCGAACACGATCGCGGGCGCCGTCACCTTGCGGTGCTCGGGCGCGACCGCCGAAATCTTGATCACGCCGCGGCCGAGGCGGCCCTGCATCAGGCGCAGGCCACCGTCCGGCTGGAACGGGTCGCGGATGCCGCGCAGCACCTTCGTGTCGTGGCTCTCGGCCGTGCCGTCGACCCACACGAGCTTGCCGTCGATCAGCTTCGGCTCCTTCGTGTAGTGCGACAGGCCACGGCCGGCGACCGTCGTCACGTCCTCGTGCAGCAGCCCGCCTTCGAGCAGGTTGCGTACCAGGAAGGCCACGCCGCCCGCCGCGTGGAAGTGGTTCACGTCGGCCTTGCCGTTCGGGTAGATCTTCGCGAGCAGCGGCACGACGGCCGACAGTTCGTCGAAGTCGTTCCAGTCGATCAGGATGCCGGCCGCGCGCGCGATCGCGACGAGGTGCAGCGTGTGGTTGGTCGAGCCGCCCGTCGCGAGCAGTGCGACGATCCCGTTGACGATCGCCTTCTCGTCGATCACGTGGCCGATCGGCGTGTAGCGGCCGCGCTCGACGGTCAGGTCGAGCACGCGGCGCGCGGCCTCGGCCGTCAGCGCGGTGCGCAGCGGCGTGTGCGGATGAACGAATGCCGAGCCCGGCAGGTGCAGCCCCATCAGCTCCATCAGCATCTGGTTGCTGTTCGCGGTGCCGTAGAACGTGCAGGTGCCGTGGCCGTGATAGGCGGCCGATTCGGCTTCGAGCAGCGCGTCGCGGCCGACCTGGCCGGTCGCGAACTGCTGGCGGATCTTCGCCTTGTCGTCGTTCGACAGGCCGCTCGTCATCGGGCCGGCCGGCACGAAGATCGTCGGCAGGTGGCCGAACTGCAGCGCGCCGATCAGCAGGCCCGGCACGATCTTGTCGCAGATGCCGAGACAGAGCGCCGCGTCGAACATGTTGTGCGTGAGCGCAATGGCCGTGCCCATCGCGATCGCCTCGCGCGAGAACAGCGACAGCTCCATCCCCGGGTTGCCCTGCGTGACGCCGTCGCACATCGCCGGCACGCCGCCCGCGAACTGCGCGACACCGCCGTTCTCGCGGGCGGCCGCCTTGATGATTTCGGGGAAATCCTTGTACGGCGCATGCGCGGACAGCATCTCGTTGTACGAGGACACGATGCCGATGTTCGGCTCGCGGATCGCCTTGATCGAGAACTTGTCGTTGCCCTCGAGGCCGGCGAAGCCGTGCGCGAGGTTCGCGCACGACAGCGCGCCGCGTGCCGGGAACTTGCCCTGCGCGCCGTCGATGCGCAGCAGATAGGCGGAACGGGTCGATTGGCTGCGGGCGATCACGCGTTCGGTGACCTTCGCCAGAGTGGGGTGCAGCGACGTCATGCTGGGCGCTCCTGTATGCCGGCCGACACCGGCGGTTGGAATCGTGGGGACGGTCGAACGCGTCGACAGAACGAAGCCAGTCTAGTAGAAAAACTACAAGCATGCAATGCGGATTAGGCGACCCGCAACCCTTATTCCCGCTACCAGCAAGGCGATACCTAGTGAAAACCCTAATCCACCCCATAAAAAGCATCACGCTATGACTAGCATTTTTATGTAGATTTTCTACAATTCGATTGCGATACACTCGCTCATCCGAACCCGATTTCTGCCTGCCGTCCCATGCTGCCCCGCATTGAAGCGATCCGCGCCGAGTTGCGCCCGTCCGAGCGCAAGCTCGCCGACTACATCCTCGCCGCGCCGCGCGAGGTGCTCGACCTCGCGATGACCGAGCTGTCGACGCGCGCGGGCGTCAGCCAGCCGACGATTGCGCGGTTCTGCCAGGCGCTCGGCTGCAGCGGCTTTCGCGAGTTCAAGATCCGGCTCGCGCAGAGCGTCGCGCCGGGTGTGTCGTCGGTCTATCGCGACGTCGAGCCCGACGAGCCGGCGCCCGGCATCATCGGCAAGGTGTTCGACCGCACGATCGGCGCACTGATCGAGGTGCGCAACAGCCTGTCCGCGGGCAGCGTCGCCGATGCGATCGCGCTGCTGTCGAACGCATCGCGGATCGAGTTCTACGGCGCCGGCGGCTCGGGCATCGCCGCGCAGGACATCCAGCACAAGTTCTTCCGGCTCGGCGTGCCGAGCGTCGCGTATTCGGATCCGCACACGTTCTCGATGTCGTCGGCGCTGCTCGGGCCGCACGACGTCGTCGTCGCAATCTCGAACACCGGCCGTACGCGCGACATCGTCGATGCCGCCCGCTCCGCACTCGCGTGCGGCGCGAAGGTCGTCGCGATCACGCAGAGCCATTCGCCGCTCGCGAAGCTCGCGACGGTGAGTCTCGCGTCGAACGTTGCGGAGGAAACGGACGTGTTCTCGCCGATGACGTCGCGGATGTCGCATCTCGCAATCGGCGACATCCTCGCGGTCGGCGTTGCGCTGTCGCGCGGCCCGGCGCTGATGGAACGGGTCGGCCGCGCGAAGGAGGCGATCACGCGCCGCCGGATCGACGACGGCGCGAAGGATTGAACCTGCACCGCGCCGGCCGCGGCGTCTGCGCGTAAACGACAAACGGCGCCCCACGGGGCGCCGTTGTGCATCAGGCGACGCCGGCAACCTCGCCGGCCATGTCGCTCAGAACGGCTTGATCACGACCAGCGCGACTGCCGCGAGCATGCCGAGCACCGGCAGCTCGTTGAACACGCGATACCACTTGTCGGTGCGACGGTTCTCGCCGCGCTCGAACACCCGCAGCAGGTGCCCGCAATACGCGTGATAGACGATGAGCAGCAGCACGACCGTCACCTTCGCGTGGATCCAGCCCTGCCCCTGCCCGATGCCGATCGACAGCCAGAGCCACAGCCCGCAGGCCAGCGCCGGCACCGCGATCATCGTCATGAAGCGGAACAGCTTGCGTGCCATCAGCAGCAGGCGTCGCACGGCGGCCGGATCGGTTTCCATGGCCAGGTTCACGTAGATGCGCGGCAGGTAGAACAACCCTGCAAACCACGCGGCGATCAGAACGATATGGAACGTCTTGACCCAGAGCATCGCCATCGGTTGTGTGCCTCGCTGTTTACTGGCGGCCTTCGCCGTGTCCGAGCACGACGTACTTCAGCGACGTCAGCCCTTCCAGGCCGACGGGGCCGCGTGCGTGCAGCTTGTCGTTCGAAATGCCGATTTCCGCGCCGAGGCCGAATTCGAAGCCGTCCGCGAAGCGTGTCGATGCATTGACCATCACGCTTGCCGAATCGACCTCGCGCAGGAACCGCATCGCACGGTCGTGATCCTCGGTGACGATCGCGTCCGTGTGGTGCGAGCCGTAATGGTTGATGTGCTCGATCGCGGCGTCGAGGCCGTCGACGACCTTGATCGCGAGCACCGGCGCGAGATACTCGGTGTGCCAGTCTTCCTCGGTCGCCTCGACGAGCGGGCCGACGCCCGCATCGGCGAGCACTGCGCGCGCGGCCGCATCGACGCGCAGTTCGACCTGCTTGTCGCGATACAGCTTGCCGAGCGGCGGCAGCAGCTTCGCCGCGACACCGCTCGAAACGAGCAGCGTCTCCATCGTGTTGCAGGTGCCGTAGCGGTGCGTCTTCGCGTTGTCGCAGACGGTCAGCGCCTTGGCGAGATCGGCGCGATCGTCGACGTACACATGGCAGATGCCGTCGAGGTGCTTGATCATCGGTACGCGCGCCTCGTTGATCAGGCGCTCGATCAGGCTCTTGCCGCCGCGCGGCACGATCACGTCGACGTATTCGGTCATCGTGATCAGCTTGCCGACCGCCGCGCGATCGGCCGTCGCGACGACCTGCACCGCATCCTGCGGCAGGCCGGCTGCTTCGAGCCCTTCGCCGATCAGCTTCGCGAGCGCCGCGTTCGATTCGAGCGCTTCGGAGCCGCCGCGCAGGATCGTCGCATTGCCCGACTTCAGGCACAGCGCCGCCGCGTCGATCGTCACGTTCGGGCGCGATTCGTAGATGATGCCGATCACGCCGAGCGGCACACGCATCTGGCCGACCTGGATGCCGCTCGGGCGGTACTTGAGGTTGCTGATCTCGCCGATCGGATCGGCCAGCGACGCCACCTGGCGCAAGCCCTCGACCATCGTATTCAGCGCCTTGTCCGACAGCGTCAGGCGATCGACGAACGCCGCATCGAGCCCCTTTTCACGGGCGCGGGCGACATCGCGCGCATTCGCGTCCTTCAGCACCTGCGCGTCGCGTTCGATCGCGCGCGCCACGGCGTCGAGCGCCGCGTTCTTCGCGGCCGTGCTGGCGCGCGCCATCGCGCGGGAAGCGTGCCGGGCGCGACGGCCCAGGTCGGTCATGTACTGATCGATATCCATCGTGTGACTCGAGAAGCGCGCCGCGCGGGGCGGCATGAATTCGTGGGGAAGCGTGAGTGGCGGCGGCCGCAGAGCCGCGCCAGCTATCGAAACATTGTAAGCGGGTTGCGCAGCGCGCGCTGACGGCCCGAACGGGACTTAGCGTCGCACGCGCCCCGCGGTCGGCGGTCGCTCGCCACGGGCGCCGGCCACCGTCATCGCGAGCTGGAACAGCCCGTCCCACGGATCGGGTGGCGGTTCGTCCTGCGTGCGGCGCCCCGGCGCGACGGCCGTGAGCCCCTTGACCTGACGGTCGAGCTTCGCGGCAAACGCGAGCGCCTTCTCGAGCACGGCTTCGGACACGCGATTCAGCGCGGGGCCGATCAGCCGCTCGCGCGGCCCCCACACGCGGTTTTCGCGCAGCAGCGTCGCGAGCGGCTTGCCGGCCGTCGTGCCGCGCTTGATCCGCAGCAGCGTGCGCAATTCCTCGACGACCGCCCACATCACGAGCACGATCGCCTCGCCCTCGCCCTTCAGCCCGTCGATCATCCGCGCGAGCCGCGCGGCGTCGCCGGCGAGCATTGCCTCGTTCAGCTTGAAGACGTCGTAACGCGCGACGTTCAGCACCGCGTCGTGCACCTGCTCGAACGACAGTGCGCCTTGCGGATACAGCAGCCCGAGCTTCTGGATTTCCTGGTGTGCGGCAAGCAGGTTGCCTTCGACGCGCTCGGCGATGAACTGCAGCGCGCGCCGCCCGTCCTCGCCGGGCGCGGCGCGCTGGCCCTGCATCGCGAGACGCTGGCCGATCCAGTTCGGCAGCTGCGCGCGGTCGACCGGATCGATCTTCAGCGCGACGCCGCCGTTCTGCAGCGCGGTGAACCACGCGGATTTCTGCGTGGCCGCGTCGAGACGCGGCAACGTGACGAGCATCAGCGCGTCGGGGTTCGGCGTGGCCGCGAGCGTCTTCAGCGCATCGGCACCTTCCTTGCCGGGCTTGCCCGACGGAATGCGCAGCTCGATCAGCTGGCGCTCGCCGAACAGCGACATCGCCTGGGTTGCGCCGAGCAGCACGCTCCAGTCGAAGCCGCGCTCGACCGTATGCACCGAACGCTCGGTGAAGCCGGCCGCGCGCGCGGCCACACGAATGCGGTCGCACGCTTCCTGCGCGAGCAGCGGCTCGTCGCCGTAGACGGTATAGAGCCCGGCCAACCCCTTCGCGAGGTGCGGCTCCAGCGCATCAAGTCGCAGTTGCATCGATACGTGCGCCGTCGATCAGAGCGGCGGCGGCGGCAACGGCGCGCGCGGTGCGACGCCCGGCACCACGTCTTCCGGCGCCGGCGTCAGCGAATGGACGATCGCGAGACGCCGCATCAGCTGGTCGACTGCGTCGCTCTGCATGTCGGCGTACAGGAGGTCGGCTTCCTGCGCCTTCGCGTTCGTGTACTGATCGCTGTACGTCATCGCGCGGTTCAGCGCGATCGCGCTCGGCGGGATCAGCACGGTGCCGTCCTTGCTCGTCAACGTGTAGTTCAGCGTGTAGAACAGTGCGTATTCCTGCGCCGAGCCGTACTTGTTGAGCGTCAGCGTGTTCTGGCCACGCGACTCCCACATGCGCAGCACGGCATCGGCGTCGTCCGCCGACTTGACGATCTTCGTGTCGCTGCCGGCCTCGACGAGGCGCACGAGGCGCGCCTCGACCGGCGCCGGCGCGCCGGCGATCAGCAGGTGCTTGAACGCGTAGTCCTGCTGGCCGCGCAACTGGAAGCCGCATGCCGACAGCGCAACCGCGCTGCCGGCAGCAAGCATCAAAAACGATCTGCGGATCACCTTCGCTCCTTCTGGGTACGTCCGACGGCCAGCGGCCGTCAGACGACGATGTTCACGAGGCGGCCCGGCACGACGACGATCTTCTTCGCCGGCTTGCCGTCGCTGAACTTCGCGAACGCGTCGTCGGCCACTGCCGCGGCTTCGATCGCCTCGCGGCTCGCGTCCTTCGCCACCTTCAGCGCGCCGCGCACCTTGCCGTTCACCTGCAGCACGAGTTCGATCTCGGCCTGCTCGAGCGCGGCCTCGTCGACCTTCGGCCACGGTGCGTCGAGCAGCGGGCCGAATTCGTCCGCGTAGCCCAGCGCCTTCCACAGCTCGAACGTGACGTGCGGCACGACCGGGTACAGCACGCGCAGCAGCACGCCGTACGTTTCACGCAGCACGCCGGGCGTCGCGCCCTTCGCGCCGTCGATCGCGTTCAGCATCTTCATCGCAGCCGACACGACCGTGTTGTACTGCAGGCGCTGGTAGTCGAAATCGGCCTGCTTCAGCACGCTGTAGATCTCGCGGCGCAGCGCCTTGTCGGCTTCGCCGAGCGTGGCCGCATCGAAACCCGCGCGCGCGGCGAGCGCTTCGCGGTTCGCCGCACCGAAGCTCCACACGCGGCGCAGGAAGCGGCTCGCGCCTTCGACGCCCGCGCCCGACCACTCGAGCTGCTGCTCGGGCGGTGCGGCGAACATCGTGAACAGGCGCGCGGTATCGGCGCCGTACTGGTCGATCAACAGCTGCGGATCGACGCCGTTGTTCTTCGACTTCGACATCTTCTCGATGCCGCCGAGCACGACCGGCTGGCCGTCCGTGTTCAGCGTCGCGCCGACCGGGCGGCCCTTGTCGTCGTGCGTGACCGTCACGTCGAGCGGGTTGTACCAGGTCTTCTTGCCCGATGCATCCTCGCGGTAGAACGTCTCGTTCAGCACCATGCCCTGCGTGAGCAGGTTCTTCGCCGGCTCGCCGAACTTCACGAGGCCGAGGTCGCGCATCACCTTGGTCCAGAAACGCGAATACAGCAGGTGCAGGATCGCGTGCTCGATGCCGCCGATGTACTGATCCATCGGCATCCAGTAATCGGTGCGCGCGTCGACCATCGTCTCGGCGTCCGGCGCGGTGTAGCGCGAGAAGTACCACGACGAATCGACGAACGTGTCCATCGTGTCGGTTTCGCGCTTCGCGGCCGCGCCGCACTTCGGGCACGCGCAGTTCAGGAACGCTTCCGACTTCGCAAGCGGGTTGCCCGAGCCGTCCGGCACGAGGTCTTCCGGCAGCACGACGGGCAGATCCTGCTCGGGCACCGGCACGTCGCCGCACGACGGGCAGTGGATGATCGGGATCGGCGTGCCCCAGTAGCGCTGGCGCGACACGCCCCAGTCGCGCAGGCGCCACGTGACCTGCTTGTCGCCGAAGCCGCCGGCGTTCAGGTCGGCCGCGACCGCGTCGACAGCTTCCGCGTAGTGCAGGCCGTCGTACTTGCCGCTGTTCACGCAGACGGCGGTTTCCTTGTCGCCGTACCACTCCTGCCATGCGTCGAGCGAGTACTGCTGGCCTTCGGCCGAGATCACCTGCTTGATCGGCAGGTCGTATTTCTTCGCGAACGCGAAATCGCGCTCGTCGTGGCCCGGCACGCCCATCACCGCGCCTTCGCCATAGCTCATCAGCACGTAGTTGCCGATCCACACCTCGACCGGCTCGCCGGTCAGCGGGTGCGCGACCGAGAAGCCCGTTGCGACGCCCTTCTTCTCCATCGTCGCAACGTCGGCCTCGGCGACGCCGCCGCGCTTGCATTCGTCGATGAACGCGAGCAGCTCCGGCTTGTCCTGCGCGAGGCGCGTGGCGAGCGGATGCTCGGCCGCGATCGCGCAGAAGGTAACGCCCATGACCGTGTCGGCGCGCGTCGTGAACACGCGCAGCAGCTTCTTCTCGCCGTCGAGTTCGTACGGGAAGCCGAAGTTCACGCCGAAGCTCTTGCCGATCCAGTTCTGCTGCATGATCTTCACGCGCTCGGGCCAGCCGAGGCCGTCGAGGTCGTTCAGCAGCTCATCCGCGTACTGCGTGATGCGCAGGTAGTACATCGGGATCTCGCGCTTCTCGACGAGCGCGCCCGACCGCCAGCCGCGGCCGTCGATCACCTGCTCGTTCGCGAGCACGGTCTGGTCGACCGGGTCCCAGTTCACGGTGCCCGTCTTCTTGTACGCGATGCCCTTCTCGAGCATCTTCAGGAACAGCCACTGGTTCCACTTGTAGTAGTCGGGCTTGCACGTCGCGATTTCGCGCGACCAGTCGATCGCGAGGCCCATCGACTGCATCTGGCCCTTCATGTAGTCGATGTTGTCGTAGGTCCACTTCGCCGGCGGCACGCCGTTCGCCATCGCGGCGTTCTCGGCCGGCATCCCGAACGCGTCCCAGCCCATCGGCATCAGCGTGTTGTAGCCGTTCATCCGCAGATAACGGTACATCACGTCGTTGATCGTGTAGTTGCGCACGTGACCCATGTGCAGCTTGCCGGACGGGTACGGCAGCATCGACACGCAGTAGAACTTCGGCTTCTGCGAATCTTCCTTCGTCTTGTAGGCATCGGCTGCGCGCCAGTCGCCCTGGGCGGCGGCTTCGACGTCGGCGGGTACGTATCTCTCGTGCATGGTGTGGTTCGGACTAGGCTTTAAGCGGCGCGACGGCGCGCGCGCAGGAGTGGATCGAAAATCGTGCTTGCCCGGCGGACCTGCAGGTTCGCTGTTGCAGGACCTGTTCGCGGTTTCCGGGCATTTTCCGGGTAACCCGCAGCATGCCCGGGTAGCCTGGAAAATTCCGGGTTACCTGAATAAAGCCTGCCAACCGGGAAAAACGTTGATTATACCGCCCGCGCCGGCCCATTCGACCGGTCTTGCGGCGTGCGGCCCGATCCCGCGGCCGGGACGGGCCCGCCGGATCCGCTCAGCGGTTGG